>JBBQHY010000172.1:0-5751 GCA_038324415.1 Pseudanabaenales cyanobacterium
CAGATCTGATTCGAGCTAAAGCGGCTAAGAAGATTCCCGCTCCCACTTAGCCTTTTTTGGGAAAATATCTTGATGCATATATTCATTGACGGGCTTTGTCATAGCCATATTTTTTGCTCTCAGCGTTTATTGAGGTCTTACTTAATGATTATCATGGGTTCTACCGATCGCCGTGCACCCCAAGGATTAGCTCCCGTTGCCATTGGTCTAGGGCTAACTCTAATTCACTTAATTGGGATTCCAATTACCAACGTTTCTGTTAACCCTGCTCGGAGTTTTGGCCCTGCGATTTTTGTCGGTGGCGAAGCTCTATCTCAAGTCTGGTTATTTTTCGTTGCCCCTATTTTGGGTGCGATCGTTGCTGGCTTCTTATATAATTACATCTTCTCGGAGTTGCCTCTAGAAGAATCCCCAAATTATACAGTGAATTAAATTTATTCGCTATTCCCATATCCTTAGACTATATGGGGTGTGGGAATTTTTTTTGATTTTCTGATGACTTGTCGGCAAATTCAAATTTCGCTCCTATCAGTCTAGATATTAAGTCTACTTAATCTGCTAATTAAACAATTTGGGTTAACACTAATATCTGGGGACTGTTTCTCAGCTAATATAGCTTATATAAATTCCCGTACTCTAAGCTAATCATGTTTAATCTGAAATCTATAATTGGTGACCCAAATAAGCGCAAGTTGGATAAATTTCGTCCAGACGTAGCCTTAATTAATTCCCTAGAAGACGAGATTAAAGCCTTAACCGACGAAGAGTTACGCGGAAAAACTATAGAATTTAAGCTGCGTTTAGAAAAAGATGAAGATTTAGACGATATTTTGCCTGAAGCCTTTGCTGTAGTTAGAGAAGCGGGGATTAGAGTCCTTGGATTACGTCATTACGATGTGCAGCTTTTGGGTGGCATGGTTCTGCATAAGGGGCAGATTGCCGAGATGAAAACAGGTGAAGGTAAAACCCTTGTGTCAACTCTGCCTAGTTATTTGAATGCCCTCACGGGTAAAGGTGTACATATTGTGACCGTTAATGATTATCTGGCTCGGCGTGATGCTGAGTGGATGGGACAGGTACATAGGTTTTTAGGCTTGACAGTAGGAATCGTCCAACAGGGAATGGAGCCTGTAGATCGGCAGCGTAATTATGCCTGTGATATTACCTACACTACCAATAGTGAACTTGGGTTTGACTATCTGCGGGACAATATGGCAACCTCTATTCAAGATGTGGTGCAACGTCCTTTTAATTTTTGTGTCATTGATGAAGTGGACTCAGTTCTGATCGATGAAGCTAGAACCCCCCTAATTATCTCTGGGCAATTAGAGCGTCCTACGGAAAAATATATTGGTGCTTCGGAAATTGGTTGGCAATTGGAAAAAGAAAAACATTACGAAGTCGATGAGAAACAACGCACAGTAATTCTGACCGATGAAGGGTTTGAAGCAGCAGAAAATTTATTGGATGTTACCGATCTATTTGATCAAGAGGATCCTTGGGCGCACTATGTATTTAACGCCCTTAAGGCAAAGGAATTATTTCTAAAGGATGTAAATTATATTATTCGGGACGATCAAGCGATCATTGTAGATGAATTTACAGGTCGAGTCATGCCCGGTCGGAGATGGAGTGATGGGCTGCACCAAGCGATCGAGGCAAAGGAAAAAGTGACAATTGAAAATGAAACCCAAACCTTAGCTTCTATTACCTACCAAAACTTCTTTTTACTCTATCCCAAACTAGCAGGAATGACAGGTACGGCTAAAACTGAAGAAGCAGAGTTCGGTAAAATCTATAATCTGGAAGTTACAACTATTCCAACCAATCGCATTAGTGGCAGAAAAGATTTGTCAGATGTGGTCTATAAAACTGAAGTAGCAAAATGGCGGGCTGTGGCGATCGAATGCCAAGAGTTGAATGAATTGGGTCGTCCTGTGCTCGTTGGGACAACTAGTGTAGATAAGTCCGAAGTGATCTCTCGGCTGTTGGCAGAAGCAGACATTCCCCATAATCTCCTCAACGCCAAACCTGAAAATGTGGAAAGAGAATCGGAAATCATTGCCCAAGCTGGACGCAAAGGTGCAGTCACGATCGCCACGAATATGGCAGGTAGAGGTACAGATATTATCCTCGGTGGTAACGTAGACTATATGGCAAGGCTAAAGGTTCGGGAATTCTTTATGCCCAAAATTGTCCGTACTGATAATGATGATTTAATGGGGCAAATGCTATTTCCGAATAGCCGCAATCCAGCCCAAGGCTTTGGTAGTGCCAAGAAACTCAAAACGTGGAAAGCTACACCTAGTATTTTCCCTACAGATTTGTCTGAGAGCACTAAGGGCACACTTAAAAGTGCAGTAGATTTTGCCATAGAAACTCTTGGAGCACAGAGTCTACCTGAGTTAGAAGCTGAAGATATGTTGGCAGTGGCATCGGAAAAGGCACCTACGGATAATCTGGTTATTCAAAAACTTAGAGCTGCTTATATTGCGATCAAACACGAGTACGAAGCCTATACTACAACTGAGCATGATGAAGTTACAGGTCTAGGTGGTTTGCATGTAATCGGTACAGAACGTCATGAATCTCGACGGATTGATAACCAGTTGCGTGGACGTTGCGGCAGACAGGGCGACCCTGGATCTACTCGCTTCTTTTTAAGCTTAGAAGATAATTTAATGCGAATTTTTGCGGGCGATCGCGTAGCAGCAATGATGAATGCCTTTAGAGTTGAAGAGGATATGCCTATTAGTTCTGGCTTACTGACTCGCAGCTTAGAAGGAGCCCAAAAGAAGGTAGAAACTTTCTATTACGACACTCGTAAGCAGGTATTTGAGTATGATGAAGTCCTTAATAATCAAAGAAAAGCCATCTACTCTGAAAGATTTAGGGTGCTAGAAGGTCAGGATTTACGCAATCGGGTGATTGAATATGCAGAAATGACCATGGATGATATTGTCAAGGCGTATGTGAATCCCGATCTACCCGCCGAAGAATGGGACTTAGATAGTGTAGTTAAAAAGGTTAAGGAATTTATTAACCTGCTCCAAGATCTAGAAGTAGAGCATCTCGATCAGATGTTTATGCCCGAAATCCAAGCATTTTTGCGAGAAGAAGTCCGCCGTGCATACGAAATTAAAGAGCGACAAGTTGATAGTTTTCAACCAGAATTAATGCGCCAAGCGGAGCGATATTTTATTTTGCAGCAAATTGATACTCTATGGCGGGAGCATCTTCAAGGGATGGAAGGATTACGAGAATCTGTAGGATTAAGAGGCTACGGGCAAAAAGACCCATTGATTGAATACAAAAGTGAAGGCTATGAGCTATTCCTAGACATGCTTACGGATATTCGTCGTAATGTCGTTTATTCATTATTTGAGTTTAATCCACAGCCCCAGCCCACGAAATTAGAAGCTGAGTTTGTATAGGCATTTCATTCCTTAGCAGCTAATTAACTATTCACAGGGAAACTTAAACTAAGGATCTGCGGTCAAAGCTTGTATTAACAGATTTCCTTAAGAGTATGATCAAGCGATTTATTCTATACCCCCAATTTGTATTAGCTGTAATTCTGACGGCATTACTAGCGATTTTGGCTACTCCCTACTCGGCAAATTCCTTAGATTTATCGGATTTGTTACGATTAGTGCCGACATTGATTCAAGTTGTAGAGATTTCTAATATTTCCGACGCCGATGAGGTCAAATTAGGAAGTCAAATTAATCGAAATATCTTATCTCAAGTGCGGTTAAGTCGCAATCGAGAGGCTAATAACTTGATTAAAAGTATTGGGACTGAGCTAGTTCCCAAGAGCGATCGCCCGAATATTCCGTATACATTTCAAGTTGTGGATGACAGTAATATTAATGCCTTTGCCACGATGGGCGGATTCGTCTATATAAACACTGGCACGATCGCCGCCGCCGATAATCGAGCGCAATTGGCAAGTGTGATCGCCCACGAAATGGGACATATTTCTGGTAAACACGCCCTAGAGCAGGTTAAGCAAAAGGCAATTACCCAAGGGATCGTGTCTTTAGTTGGTGCAGATCGCAATCAGATTGTGAATATCGGTACTGAGTTCGCTCTGCGCTTGCCTAATAGTCGTGAAGCTGAATTTGATGCCGATCGCCGTGGTCTAGGAAATTTAAGCAGGGCTGGTTATGCCGTCCAAGCCATGCCTGATTTTATGCAAAAGTTAGCCCGTAATTCTAGTAATGCTCCTGATTTTCTCAATACTCATCCTGCGGTTAAGGATCGGATTGCGGTACTGAATCAAACTATTCAAAGTAATGGCTTAGAGGGAGTTCGGGGTTTAGATAATAAGTCCTTTCAAAAACGGTGGCGATCGGCTAGATTCTATGATTTTTAATTCAGTTCAGAACTTAATCTAGAACGCAAGTTATTATAATCTTATGTTCCTAGCTTGAATATCTTAGCTTTAGTATATGGCTGCCCCAAAGCTCCACCAAGAGACAATTGATCGAGTTAGCCAAACGGTTGACTTGGTGGAAGTGGTATCTGAATATGTAGTTTTACGCAAAAGTGGTGCCAACTATCGGGGAGCTTGCCCATTTCATAAAGGTACCAACCAATCCGCTTTAACTGTCACCCCTAGTAAGCAGGTCTATCATTGCTTTTCCTGTGGAGTGAGCGGCAATGTTTTTAAGTTTTTAATGGAGATAGGCGATCGCAGCTTTAATGATGTCGTCATCGATCTGGCACAAAAGCATAGCATTCCTGTCCGTACCTTAGAGCCTTCCAAGTCTCAAGAATTACAGAATCAACTATCTTTACAAGAACAGTTATACGAAATTGTCGGTTTAGCCGCTAGTTTTTATCAACACGCCTTATTTTCAGCCCAAGGACAAAACGCCCTAGAATACTTAACTCAAAAACGGCAACTTACCAAGGAAACTATTCAAACTTTTCAATTGGGCTACGCCCCTGCGGGTTGGGATACTTTATATGGCTATTTAGTCAAGCAAAAACATTTACCTGTTTCTCTAGTCGAGCAAGCAGGCTTAATCATGCCCCGCAAGACTGGAGATGGTTACTACGATAGGTTTCGAGATCGCCTGATGATTCCGATCCATGACACTCGAAACCGTGCGATCGCCTTTGGGGGCAGATGTCTAGATAACTCCGAACCCAAATACTTAAACTCCCCAGAAACACCTCTATTTAATAAAAGTTCGGTGCTGTTTGCGATCGATAAAGCCCGCGATGCCATTAGCAAAAATGATCAGGCAATTGTGGTCGAAGGATATTTTGATGCGATCGCTCTACACCAAGCAGGGATTAATCAAGTTGTAGCTAGTATGGGCGTAGCTTTGGGGCAAACCCAGATTCGGCAATTATTGCGTTATACAGATTCCAAAAAAATTGTATTGAATTTTGATGGCGATAAAGCGGGAATTACTGCGGCGGAGCGGGCGATCGCAGGATTTAAAGATTTAGTCTATGGCGGTGCAGTGCAACTGCGAATTTTAACCATTCCCACTGGCAAAGATGCCGATGAGTTTCTTAAAGAAAAATCACCCCAAGCCTACCAAAGGCTATTACAAAATATCGATCGCAGCGAAGGCGGATTCCTAAAACTAGAAGACTCCATATACAGCGATCCTGAAACCGTTAAAGAACTTGTCCACGCTGCCCCTTTGTTTTTAGACTGGCAAATTGAACAAACTTTAATTGGCAAAGATCTAAACCAAGCCGATCAATTTCAAGAATGCACTCAAGCAT
>JBBQHY010000173.1:0-5725 GCA_038324415.1 Pseudanabaenales cyanobacterium
GACTATATCTTGCCAGTGACTAATAATTTGTAAAAACCGCCTTCGATCTTGCCAGTTTGGTTGTGACTGAATCTTGGTAAGGGCGGGCAACAGATTAGTTAAAGTCATGAAAATTTCAGATTAAACCAGTGTCATTATTCATTAAAATCTGACTTGACTGAAGTTTATAAACCCCATAGGGCCAAACACATCGGTATAGTACCAAGAGCTAACAGAGCCATAAATATTTATTGTGGTTCTTTCCTTTACTGAACAGAGAATTTCACCATTTGGCGAGACTCTTACATTTGATGGTGGATCAAACACAATTGCTGCCCCAATTCTAGATGTACGAGCTGAACTGTAAACTTTAAAACTACAAACTACCTCGATCATCTTTTTAGTGGCTGGAGATTGAGGACGGTTGACTTGTCTTTCTGGAAATGTGATCCATGATCTTTGATCACAATTAGCTTGACTTACCACTCTCTCACTTCCCAAATAATAAATAAAGTCAACGCTTCGAGAACTAGCTGAAGAGATTGAACACAAATCTACGTTTACACTTTGTCCTCCTACAGCAGTTCCTGCGGAATAGTTACAGGTCTGAGCAGTAACTGGCTCTTGCTTAAGAAATAATGCTGAAGCTCCAAATACACAGGAGATGATTGTGAGTAGAACTATATTTTTCATCAACCAAAATATTGTTATTTGCTTTCAACTTAAGATATTAAACTGTCGATAGCACTCAAATTTAGAGTTAAATTACTTTTGAATATTATTAATTTGTTTTTGTAGTTCTGCAATTTGACGGCGGAGCTGATCCGCTTCAGATTCTGGCTGCTCTACATCCACAGCACCACTAGAATTTGAATATTTGTAATTGCCCAACTTAATTTGGCGATATTCTTCAGATTTTGCCCATTCTTGTAAATAATGAATGCGATCAACTGGGAAAGGATGACTGAGCATCTCCCCAGAATTCATGCCACCGTTGTAAAGTAAAAATTTGTAAGCTTGATTGAGGTTTTCACGGTCAAGTTCCTGATAGGCATAGGATTGGCGAATAAATTCAGGTAGACTTAGTTCATGGGCAAAGGCTTTACTACCCCCAGAAATTTTCATCATGCAGGTCATAACTAGATCGAGATCGTCTGTAGCTAACAATGCAGCGCGATCGCTGGAAAGTTCAGCCTTACGCCGCCATTCATAAAAAGCATAGATTAAACCACTGCTGATAATGCCGCCTAAACCAAAGGTCATTTCACTCAAAGCTGAAGCTACACTCATTGCCCACACTGCCATTTGGCTAAGAATAGTATGCCCACACTTAATATGTCCGAGTTCATGGGCGATCGCTACTCGAATTTCAGCTTCAGTTAAAAGGTCTAGCAATCCTGAGTTAACGACAATATAGGGATGTTCTTGCCCCATGGAGTAAGCGTTAGCATTTGGATTTTGGGAAACAAATAAAATTGGATCAGGCGATACATCTAAGTCCTTGACTGTTTCTCGAAATATTCCATACAGGGTAGAATACTGTCTGGCTCCAACTTGAATACTATTGCCTGTGTGATAAATAAGCTGGGGTCGTTCGTAGAGAAATTCGATAAATTTGGTTGCAACTAGATCAAAGCCCGGAACGGTGCGTAAAGATTGTTCGGCTTGGCGATCAAGAGGATGCCTAAATGCTTCACTAGAGATTCCTGTATATCTGGGCATATTGTTACAGAAGCAAAATATGGTGAATTGACTGAAAGATAAAAGTGATAAGTATTTTAAAATAAAAAGGAGCCAGTAGCTTTCCGTGTTTCGCTTTGGCTCCTTTCTATTGTTTCCTCACACATGCTAAATATAACTCATGCTTTTAAGAAATGCAACAAAAATGTCAAAAATAAATAAAATAATATTAATTTACGATTTAAGTCAGTCCCATAAACACTCTGGAGATTCTGATAAAATGAGATTCCATAATTGGCAATAATTTACTCAATATTCTATAAGGTGCTTTGAGACTCCATGCTTTGTCCCTTTTGCACACATACAGATAGTCGGGTGCTGGAATCTCGTTCGGCAGAGGAAGGTAAAAGTATACGGCGGCGGCGAGAATGCCTAAAATGTCAGCGCCGATTTACAACCTATGAGCGCATTGAATTTGTGCCAATTGCTGTAATCAAACGTGATGGCACTCAAGAATCTTTTGATCGCTCTAAACTTTTGCGTGGGATTATTCGTGCCTGTGAAAAAACTGGAATATCCCAAGAAGTTTTAGAAAGCATGATTGATGAGATCGAGGCGCAAATTCAAATGAGGAGCGATCGCAATGTAACCAGTGGAGAAATTGGTGAGGCGGTGCTGGAGCAATTACAATCTGTGAATGAAGTTGCCTATGTGAGGTTTGCTTCGGTATACAGACAGTTTAAGGGTGTTAAGGATTTTGCAGAAACCTTGAGTCAGTTAGATCGGAAATTGATTCAAGGCGATAGATGATGTGTAATTTAAATGATAAATTATCCGTAATCACCCCAAAGCCAGAAGTGATACTCCCTTCCTATTGTAAGAATATAACTAATTTAAATGGAGTTAAGGAGTGAAACCCCTTCATGGGGGCGCAGCCCCTAACCCCCCTAACAACAGTAAGCTTTAACTGTGAAGGGAGTATGCAATTTTAGCAATATTGAAAAAACTTAAATCCATGCCAAAAAATTCCTCAATCTTCCAAATTTCGCCGTTGGTGCGAATTACTTTGCTAAGTTTATATATTTCTTTAACCATACCTTTGCCATTTTTAGCTGAGGTTACTTCTGCACCTGTATCACCTAGTTTCTTGATCGCAGGATTGGTTATAGGTTTTATAATTTTGTTCGCAGTCTTAAGTGAGCAGGTAATTTTAGATGATGAAGGAATTAAGGTAACTTATCCAAGTTGGGTTTTAGGATGGAGGAAGGGCTGGGCGATCGCATGGGCAGAGGTAAAAGCCTTAAAACCTCGCACCACTGGACAGGGAGGATTAGTTTATTACTTTCTTAGCAATGATGGCCAGGGATATTTATTACCGATGCGAGTTTCTGGATTTAGTCGTTTAGTGGCAGAGGTACAAGCTAAAACAGGAATTGACACCAGTGATGTCCGCCCTCTATCCCAACCTTGGATGTATTTAATCCTATTAGTATTTACTTTTTTGTTAATGTTGGTGGATATCTGGACAATCTCCACGGCAATTAGCTTAGGCAAAATATGATTAAAGTCCTGCATCTATCAGATATTCACCTTGGCAGTACAACCCACGGGCAGATAAATCCTAATACGGGCTTAAATACAAGGCTTGAGGATTTTACGAAGGCATTAACTACCTGTATTGATCGTGCAATTTCCGAGCCAGCCGATTTAGTATTATTTGGCGGAGATGCTTTTCCTGATGCTACTCCTGCGCCTTTAGTTCAACAATTATTTGCTACCCAGTTTCGTCGCCTTGCTGATGCTCAAATCCCGACAGTTTTATTGGTGGGAAATCACGATCAGCATTCCCAAGGGCAGGGTGGTGCGAGTTTAGCTATTTATCGCAGTTTGGCGGTGCCGGGTTTTATTGTGGGCGATCGCCTCGAAACCCATCGAGTTAAAACTCAGGCAGGGGATATACAAATAATTACCATACCGTGGTTGACCCGTTCCGCTTTACTAACTCGGAGTGATACCGATGGCTTATCTATGGCGGAGGTGGGTGGATTATTAATCGATCGCCTGAAAGTAGTTTTAGAAGGAGAAATTCGCCAGCTTGATCCCGATATTCCGACAATTCTCTTGGCACACGTTATGGTGGATCGGGCAACCTATGGCGCAGAGAGATTCTTGGCAGCAGGCAAGGGTTTTACAATTCCCCTCAGTTTGCTTTGTCGAGATGAGTTTGATTATGTGGCATTGGGTCATGTGCATCGGCATCAGATTCTGTTCCAAAATCCTTTAGTAGTTTATCCAGGCAGCATTGAACGGGTAGATTTTGGCGAAGAAAAGGAAGATAAAGGCTATTGTTGGCTAGAAATTAGTAAAGGCGAGACTAAATTTGAGTTCTGCCCGCTTCAAACTAGACCATTTCGGACGATCAAAATAGATGTCACCGCGAAGGATAATCCCCAAGCCGCAATTTTAACTAAGTTGGCAGAAGTTGATTTAACCGAAGCGATCGCCCGCCTCATATATATAGTCAAACCCGAACAAATTGCCCAAATCGATCATCAAATCATACATCAGGCAATGGCACAGGCGCATAACTATACAATCATTCCTGAAGTAGTTAGCACCATCAATCGTAGCCGTCTCCCTGAATTAAATAGAGGAGAAATCCTCGATCCAGTCTCTGCACTAAAAGCCTATCTTTCCAGCCGAACTGATTTGAAAGATTTTGAAGATGATCTGATTTTGGCAACCCAAGCCCTCTTAAATGGAACAGATGCAGGAATCCCAGATCCGATCGCAGATACTCCTAAAAATGATAAAGAACCCAATCCGATCATAGGTTCATCAGATCAAGGAGAAAGACAACTGACAATGCAACTTAACTAAAAATTCCATTAAAACAAATGAAAATAGCTTTACCCTCTGATCCCTAACCATAAAATTTAATTGTTATTCTGGGGAACTTCAATTTTGCTGAGGTTTAGCGATCGCTGTAATTCTGCTAATTCATCTTTATGCCCCCGCACCCATAGTTGAGCATTGGGTCTAAGTTGCAAACTGATTTCTTCGATGCGATCAGACCCATTCCAATAGAATAAACCCGCACCAATGGCTGTAAAACCTGCAATTTCGGCGATCGCCAACCAATTATCACTAAAGAATGGCACCAAAATACTTAAAACTAAGCCCAAGCAGCCCATACCAATCGCTGCCACGACCACCAAAACCATCATTAAAAAAATACTGGGTCGAACTCTTCCCGATAGGGTGACAGTTTCTTGAGCAGCTTCCAACTTCACGATGCGATAGCCCCGCCCTCTAAAATGATCCCTAGTTTTGCTGAGTAATTGATCCTCATTAAAATTCTCACTCTTTAAGATCATCTCTGTGGTGCGATCCTTAACTGATGATTTTAAAAATGAAAGTAGCCCTACCATCAATAAAGTGGTCAAAAGTAGAGTTGAGGTTAAAACCTGATCAGTGAAATCCATAACTGGGGAATATTTTTAGCAGATTACTGCTTAAATCATAGCCTCTAGACTAATATCAAACTCCTATTTATGAATTAGTTGGCGAGATAGATCAGACTTAAGAGTTGTCGCACTGGGTTGATAGGAATTATTGCGTCCTAAAATTGCCTCCAAATTAAAGCGATAACCAACATTACGGACAGTTTGGACGAGTCTAGGCTGCTGGGGATCGATCTCAACTTTTTTACGCAGGGATAAAATATGGGTATCAACTGTGCGGGGATTATTAACCTCATCGGGCCAAGCTTTCCGCAACAAATCACTCCGACTCAGAGCCTCACCCTCTGCCTGTGCCAATACATACAGCAATACAAACTCTTGGGGTGTGAGATCAATAATGCTGCCCTTGAGCCTGACTTGCCTTTGAACTAGATCGATTTTTAAATGTCCATAATCAAGATAGGTAGAAGGAGCTAAGGTTTTCATTCTTCTCCCTAGAACCTCAACCCTTGCTAAAAATTCCTGAATACCAAAGGGCTTAGCCAAAAATTCATCTGCTCCCGCCTTTAATCCTGCCACCACCTGCATTTCTGAGCTACGAG
>JBBQHY010000174.1:0-5706 GCA_038324415.1 Pseudanabaenales cyanobacterium
ACTGTGCCACAGGAACTTTTTTGCCATAACCGCCTTGAGTTACCACTAAAACCCAAGGTGCCATACTTTTATCATCATAAAGTTCTTCCGTAATTTCCTCAGTTACCTCTGTATCTATTGCTGTATCTGTGGCTATATCGACAGTTTCGATATCTTCTGCTCCTGTAGTCAAGGTATCTACAGCTTCCACATCTTCAATTTCCGCTAGTCCTGCAGGTAGAATGTCCATGCCGACAATTTCATCTTCAGTGGTTAAACGCATTGCTCTGACACCTCTGGTATCTCTACCCATGGGGCGGAGTTGTTGGTCATCTGTGCGGAAGCGAATTGCCATGCCCTGTTTAGAACCAATAATGATGGTGTTATCGACTTTGGCACGGCGCACCCAGCGTAGTTGATCGTTATCTTCGAGGAAGATGGCAATTAAACCATTGCTACGAATATTTGCGAAGGCTGATAGTTTGGTTTTTTTGATATAACCACCCGCCGTGAGCATGACCAGAAATTCATCGTCGGTAAATTCGCTAATTGCCAGAATCGAAGTAATTTTCTCTTCGCTTGAAATTGGTAGCATCTGCACGATCGCTCCCCCTCGGGCTGTGCGACTAGACTCTGGAATTTCATAACCTTTGAGGCTATATACTTTGCCTCGATCGCTAAAGAACAAGACACTATCATGGCTGCGACAGGCGAAGAAATGATCGATAGCATCATCATCTTTCATGTTGGCACTAGATTTGCCCCTAGTCGCACGACTTTGGGCAACAAATGTATCCACAGGCATCCGTTTGATATAGCCCTGTTCGGTTACAAGCACAATGGTTTCACGGTTGGCGATTAAATCCGCAGTGTTAATATCGCCTTCTCCATCTAGGATCACGGTACGTCGAGGTGTGGCAAATTCCGCTTTAATGGCTTCTAGTTCGGTTTGGGTAATGGCTAATACCCGTTGGCGATCGCCCAAAATATCATTAAGATCGGCAATTTCAGCAATCAGTTCTTCATGTTCCCTTTGAATTTTGTCCGATTCTAGTCCAGTCAGGCGGCGCAGTTGCATTTGCAAAATTCCATCTGCCTGAGTTTCGGACAAGTTATATTGTTCGATTAAATCTAATTTGGCTGAGGCTGTATCATCGGCACCCCGAATAAGGGCAATAATCGGATCGAGGTTAGCCAAGGCGGTTAACAAGCCCTGTAATAAATGATCTCGTTCTTGAGCTTTGCGAAGTTGATATTGCGTGCGGCGGGTAATGACTTCTGAACGGAAGTCTAAAAATACTTGTAAAGCTGATTGTAAAGTGAGAACTTGGGGCGCACCATCGACGATCGCCAGCATATTACAGCCAAAATTAGATTGTAGGGGGGTAGTCTTAAATAGATTATTGAGAACAACTTTAGGATAGGCATCTCGTTTTAGTTCAATTACGAGTCTCATGCCATTGCGATCGCTTTCATCTCGAATGTCGGAAATGCCATCTAAGCGTTTCTCATTTACCATCTCGGCAATCTTTTCAATTAAAGCCGCTTTATTAGTCTGATAGGGCATTTCGGTGACGATAATTGCCTCACGATCTTGGCGACCGGGATGAGAAATTACTTCAAAATCTGCTACTGACCGCATGGTCACAGAGCCCCGCCCTGTGGTGTAGGTTTCCCTAATTCCATCTCTGCCCAGAATTAATGCACCCGTCGGAAAGTCAGGACCTGGAATATATTGCATTAGCTCTAAGCTCGTTAGGTCGGGATTCGCAATTAGAGCAATCAAACCATCCACCAATTCCCCGAGGTTGTGGGAAGGAATGTTGGTTGCCATACCCACAGCAATCCCCGAAGAGCCATTGAGCAAAAGCTGAGGTACCCGTGCTGGTAAAACTAGGGGTTCTTGTTGAGAGCCATCATAGTTATCACCAAAGTTAACAGTTTCCGCTTCAATATCTTGAATTAATCCTGTTTGGGCTATGCGCGTAAGCTTACATTCGGTATACCTCATTGCTGCCGCAGGATCGTTATCCACACTACCAAAATTGCCATGACCATCCACTAACCGATCGCGCATGGAAAAATCCTGAGCCATCCGTACTAACGCTTCATATACCGAAGAGTCACCGTGGGGGTGATATTTACCGATGACATCCCCAACTACGCGGGCGCATTTACGAAAGGGGCGATCTGGACTTAAACCCAATTCGTGCATGGCATATAAAATCCTGCGGTGCACTGGTTTTAAGCCATCCCTAGCATCGGGTAAGGCTCGACCTACGATCACGCTCATGGCATACTCTAGATATGACCTTGACATCTCCCCCCTCAGATCAGTAGGCACAATGCGATCGCTTAGATTTGAAGTTGAGTTGGTCATATTTCAAGTATTAATGGGCTAGTCTTAGAATCTTTCTTAGTAGGGCTGAACAGCCTTCTCAGATATGATCCTATTTTAGCTCATAGGCTACCCCTTCTAATTTTGTGAGTAGGCAAGATCAATTATGGCTGTAATTATTGCGGGTGAGCGTAGTGGAGTCGGAAAGACCACAGTAACTTTGGCGTTATTGGCAGCAATGCGACCGCAAAATCAAAATGTGCAATCTTTTAAGGTGGGTCCCGACTACATTGACCCCATGTTTCATAGTCAAATTACAGGGCTAGCTTGCCGCAATCTCGATCCAGTCCTAACCTCTGAGTCCTATGTGCAGCATTGCTTTGCTAAACATGCTCAAAATGCTAAATATGTCCTAATTGAAGGGGTCATGGGGCTATTTGATGGAGCGACAGGAAGGGATGATACCGCGAGTACTGCTCATATTGCTAGATTATTAGAAGTACCAGTGGTATTGGTTTTGAACTGTGCTAGTACATCTCGATCCATTGCGGCGATCGCCCACGGTTATCGAACTTTTGATCCGCGGATTAATGTAGTTGGGGTAATTTTGAATCGGGTCGGAAGCGATCGCCATTTGGAATTATTAACCCAAGTATTAGAACCTCTGAATTTACCAATCCTAGGAGTGCTGCGCCGCCAAGCTGAGATTACGATTCCCGATCGCCACCTCGGATTAGTCCCTACAGGTGAATTAACCGACTTCAATTTAGTACTCGATCGCCTGACAGAATTGGGTAAGACTTGTTTTGACTGGGAAAAATTACTACCCTTGATGGAGAATAAATTCCTAATCCCCAAAGAAATTGTATCTACACCAGAATTTAATCGGACTAATGAAAAAATCAGAATTGCGATCGCCCAAGATGCCGCCTTTAACTTCTACTATGCCGATAATTTAGATATTCTTCAAGATATGGGAGCCAAATTAATCCCGTGGAGTCCAATTAAAGATCAAAGATTACCAGAAGGAATTCAAGGCTTATATTTTGGTGGAGGTTTTCCCGAAGTATTTGCCAAGGAACTTGCAGCCAATCAATCAGCACGGGCATCGGTAAAAGCCTTAATTCAAGCTGGAGTACCTACCATTGCAGAATGTGGAGGTTTGATGTACCTTTGCGATCGCATTGAGGATTTTGAACATAACTTATTTGAAATGGTGGGAATTTTTCCAACAACGGCTGTAATGGGTAAAAAATTAACATTGGGCTACCGACAGGCTTCGACTCTAGCAGATAGTTGTCTAGTGAAAACAGGCGATCGCATCTGGGGACATGAGTTTCATCGCTCCATTTTGACGGAATCTAATAAGTCTCCATTATTTAACCTATCAGGATTTGATTCTAAATGCCCATATCCCGCCGAAGGTTGGCAAAGCTATCAAGTTCACGCCTCCTATGTGCATCTACATTTTGGTGCCCAACCTCAATTAGTACAAAGATTTTTAAGTTATTGCTCTAATTCAAGGTTCTAAGTCAGCTTAACCCACTTCCGAAACTCTTTTCTGACATCACTCAATAGATTAGGAGATTTCCTTTAAAGAATCTACCCTGCCCCCAATTCTGGAGGTTCTGAGAATCAAAGTCCCCAGAATTGGGGATTTAGGGGCTTTGGATTGGGTAATTTTTTGCCAGAAACTACCTTACGGCTATGGCACAAGATCGTTGATATGCCTTTGCGATCGCTTACCTAAGTAAGATAATTAATCCCTATACTTCTTGATTTAGTCTTATCAAAGCTCTTCAACGCTTTTAGTATTCTTATGTAGCAATTGTGAGCGCAATTCGCTGTAAAGTTAAGATATATTAATTAACTTATAATAACCTCATGGAATCACCTTCTATCGTTTACTACGTCTCGATGAATCCGCCCTACTTTTTATTTGGGATTTCACTAGTCGCAGCTTTGGCAGCAGGAAAGGCTTTTGAGGCAACTTTGCGGGAACTTGTGCAACAGTGGTCAAAAAATCGCTCTTCTCGAACTTTTTTAAATCTACGGGGATTTTCCATCCAACTTCCTTATTTAGCGATCACAATCAGTACTGGTGTGTTTTTATCCTGTGGTTTAGAAATTTTTGGATTCCCACCAGAGTTAGCTTATCCCACGGCGATCGCCTTAACAATCGTCAGCGCCCTATTTGTATGGAGACAGTTGGGAACTCTGTTAGTCGAGCTAGAACGGGGCGGATCGGCAGCTATGGATTTAGATATGTTTGATATTTAATTTTTCTGTTTAGTCTATCAACCTATGGTGCTCCCACTGTGGGCGATCGCTTGCGCCAAAATTCCAATCTCTTCTCTTCGCTTCTTACAGCAAATTACGATCAAACGTGCCACAAATAGTAAAGATGAAAACCAATAGGGGGCTTCGCCCTGCGACCCCTTCTTGTAGCGGGTCTGAAACCAAAGTGCTGTAATATATTATCTAGCTAGAGATTTACATCAAAAGTAAATCAAAATTGACATCTTCATACAACTGCGCCATTTTCCCTTCAAAGTCAATGCTGTTTAAATAAAAGGATTCTTGTTCATCCGTATAATTTTGCAAAAGCCACATTCCACTTTCTTGGCGGCGGAAACATTCAACTCGTTGTTTTTGGCAATTAATTAAAACATACTCCTTTAAGCTATCCAATTTTTGATAATCAGCAAACTTATCACCTCGATCAAAGCTTTGGGTAGACTTAGAGAGGACTTCGATAATTAAGCAGGGAAATCTTTTATAGGCGGCAGTTGCTTGATCCCTCTGATCGCAAGTTACCATCACATCAGGATAGTAAAAACGATTTAAAGAATCAATGCGAGCTTTCATATCAGCAATATAGACTCGGCAACCAGAACTACGAAGATGACTACGAAGAAGTATTGCCATATTCAAGGCTACAGTCACATGGGGATCGAGGGCCCCCGCCATGGCATAAACGTAGCCATCAATGTACTCGTGCTTAATGGGGCTGTTTTCTTCCAATTCCAAGTATTGTTCTGGCGTAATATAGGGTTCTGTAGCAGCAACCATTTTAAAACCTCAAAGCTATGGGAATAGTTTTTTCTAGGATAGCTTGATATTAATACTTGATTCAAAACTCTAGGGATATAGTCTATATTATTTAGCCAATTTAAGGCATCCTTAAGATTGAAGTTTAGTAAGATAATTATGCTATTTAAGCGTCGGCAAGCAATACATTTTATTTTCTTTAGCACAATTGGACTGAGCTTTACCTCTTGCACAAATTCAGATCAGCCAGTCAAGGAGAGTTCTGAAAAAAAAGACAACCCCATATCCTTATAAGGGGCAGGTGCATCTTTTACCGCTCCTCTATATCTTAGTTGGTT
>JBBQHY010000175.1:0-5670 GCA_038324415.1 Pseudanabaenales cyanobacterium
GGTGAATTGATGCGGCAAACCGAAGTTCTGATTGGGGGCGAAGAATCAGGAGGCTTAAGTATCATTGGGCATATTCCCGAAAAAGATGGCATCCTCGCCGATATGCTAGTGGCGGAAGTGATTGCCTACGAAGGTAAACCCCTCAGTCAGATTGTGGCAGAAGTGATTGCCGAAGCGGGAGGAGCATTATATAATCATCGCCTAGATTTACACCTCAGTAATGAGCACAAAGCGGCGGTTATTTATCACTTCAAAAACAATCCCCCAAAGTTGATCGCTGGTATAACCGTCAAAGAAATTGGGTTAAAGGATGGAGTGAAGTTATACCTTGAAGGAGGATCGTGGGTTCTCCTGCGTCCATCGGGAACTGAACCATTAATGCGGGTATATATGGAGACTAGGACTGAAGCTCAACAAAATGCGATCGCCCAAGAAATGCAAGACATTATTAAAACCCTTGACTCATAATTAACTGATAATAGTTGCGATGGATTTGGGTGGGCGATACATAGTTCTACTCCCTTCCCACCATAGAAATATACACAGATTAAATGGGGTTAAGGGGCAAAGCCCCTTCATGGGGGCGCAGCCCCCACACCCCCAAAAGACTAATCTTTGACTGGGAAGGGAGTAACTTGTATTGTCTTTTGTTCTTAAGATAGATACATCTATGAATTTGTCCGCCTAAATTCGCTAATCGCATAAAGGTTGATTACAGATTACTGAGTTCGCTTTTTAGTGGTTTTAAGATTATCCTTTTGCATCCATTAATAACGAATCCGAGGATCAATCCAAGCATTGACCAAATCGATCACAATACTGACAATCACTACAATCACCGCAAACATAATCACTACCCCCTGCACCACAGGATAATCACGGGCAACTAAAGCTTGAAAAAGACGATTTGCCAAACCTGGAAACGAAAAAGTTACCTCTGTCAAAACGGCTCCACCCAGTAAAGAAGCAAAAGTCAAC
This sequence comes from Pseudanabaenales cyanobacterium, assembly GCA_038324415.1. Classification (GTDB taxonomy): domain Bacteria; phylum Cyanobacteriota; class Cyanobacteriia; order Pseudanabaenales; family Pseudanabaenaceae; genus PCC-7502. The sequence goes on from JBBQHY010000175.1 coordinate 979, forward strand.
CCCATCACCGTAATTACTGGAATTAGGGCATTTCGTAAGGCATGATTTATTAAAACCGATCTACCATTTACCCCTCTAGCGATCGCCGCTTCCACATAATCAGCCCTCAAAGTATCCTTGAGATTAACCCGCACAATCCGCTCAAAAACTCCACTGATGACAATACCCAGACTCAAGGCAGGTAAACAAAGATAGTGCAAGCTCGTCAGAAATAACCTAATATCTCCCCGCAGTAGAGAATCGACCGTAAACAGCCCCGTAATCATGACAGGTGGAGTCATAGTTGCGGGAAACCTAGTACCAATTGGAAACCAGCCTAATTGCACGGATAGAACTAATTGCAATAGCATTCCCACCCAAAACAAAGGTAAGGAATAGGTAATAATGCCAAACAATCTGCCAAATAAGTCCCAACCTGTATTTGGTCGTAACGCTGCGATCGATCCCACACTAACACCAATTATCAAAGCGATCGCCATACTATAAATTGCCAATTCTGCCGTTGCAGGGAAAAAGTTGCCAATAATTTCCGTCACCTTTGCCCCAGAACTAGTTAAAGACTCACCAAGGTTGCCTTGGAGCAAATCACCCATATACTTAAAATACTGCTCACCCCAAGAACCCGACAGCCCTAATTTGAGCCGCAAGGCATTTTTTACTTCTACAGGAGCCTTTGCCCCTAAAATTGCATCCACAGGATCGCCTGGTGTTGCACGCATTAAGACAAAAACCAACGAAGCGATCGCCCACAATAGCAGCGGAGCTAACATTAATCTTGTCAGTAAATAAGCCAGAAGCGATCTAAATCGGCTAGATATCAGCATTTATGAATCTCGACGTAAATTGACCTGACGCACAATCCAGTAACTAATAGATAGGGTAAATATAGCTAAAGCTAATGAAGTTAAGTCGGCACCTGTGGATTTATCAAAAATAATAATTTTACGGGCAACCGCCGTTAAAGAAGTAACAATTACTAGTTCTAATTGAATGGCATGATTACGCAGATAGGCAGTAATATTTTGTAAAATTTCTAGGGCGATTAAAATATTAAGAAACAAGCCAAAAATCTGAATGAGGCTAATATTAAGAAAGCCAATCGGTGGAGTTAATAATTGCGTAACCACAACAACACAAAGATCAACTACAGAAACTACAGTTACAAGCACCATAGCGATAGCCAAGAGTTTAGAAACAACATTTTCCACAACCCTAATAGATTGAAGAAAACTGCGATCGCTACTAATCAGTTTTAAAAGCCTTACCAACATTTACTTTCTACTATTTTTATGGGCGCGATAAAATTAAAACCACTCCAGCAATCACGCTAATTGTGGCACTGGCAATCAAAGTATTAGAACGATTTGTACTGTCTTCGGCAAACTTAAAAAAGCGATCGTCCCAACGTTTAACTTCAGCTTTCAAGCTCTCATCCGTAGCTTGCCTGTCTACCTTTATCGACTGAACTTCTGCTTGCACATCTCTCTTAAAAGATTGAAATTCTATTTGCATATCAGTCTTAGAAGATAAAAGCTCTGCTTGGATTTCAGTTCTGAAAGGTTGAAGTTGATCTTGGATCTCAACTCTAAAGGACTGAATTTCAGTTTGCACCTCACTTCTTAAGGACTGACTTAAAGATTGAATTGCTGTCAGAATTTGCTCATTTTCTCTAGTCATAGTTTAAGTTCTCATTAAAGGTTATTAAAGAACTTAAATCAGCATCGAACCGTTAGCGTAAATCCCAGAACTAATCTCACGGTTAACTAAACAATTTGCGCCAATCATCGTCTGTGCAGGAATAATGGCATCACTTAAAATGTAACTGCGATCGCCAATAAAACAGGGAGACTCTATCTTTGCAGATGGATGAACTTCGGCTCTATTACTAATCCAGATACCAGCACTTGGGCTGTGGGCGATCGCTTCGAGATCATAAGGAATTAGCCCCTGTAAAATATCTAAATGGGCTTGATAATACTTGGCGGGTGTGCCTAAATCCATCCAATAGCCATCAGACACAAATCCCATCATCTTTAAGCCTTGAATTAGAGCTTGGGGAAATACAATTCTTTCAAAGCTCAAAGATTCGCCCACGGGGTAGTCCTTAAATACCCATGGTTCAATGATGTAAGTACCAGCATTGATCGTATTAATGCCCTTTGCTAGAAAATCCATAGCCTGCTCTGGTGTTGGTTTTTCCCGAAATGCTAAGACTTGAGAATTTTGGTCGAGTTCAACTAACCCAAAAGGCGTAATATCTTCAACGGTTTTAAGGGCAATGGTGAGAGCAGATTGGTTAGAGCTATGAAATTTAATTAATTCTGTTAAATCTAAATCCGTAAGAATATCAGCATTAAAAATAATTAAAGACTCGCCTGTAAAGTATGGTTCGGCTAATTTAATTGCACCTGCGGTATCTAAGGGGGTGGATTCTTCGATGTAGCGAATATGAACCCCAAAGCGATCGCCATCCCCAAAATAATTAACTACTTGATGGGCTTGATAATGCACATTCACTAAAATATCGGTAATGCCCACAGCTTTACACCGATTAATCATCCATTCTAAAAATGGGCGGTCGAGCAGGGGCAACATGGGCTTAGGACATCTAAAGGTCAGAGGTTTAAGCCTTGTACCTTTACCGCCAGCGATAATAATGGCTTGCATATTTTAGGAAGTATAGATTTTAGAATGTATATCCTCAAATAGATTACTACCAATTTGATCTAGGTTTAATTTCTTTCTACTTCTTCAGAACATCAAGCAGCATTAGAGGCTATCTAAATTATTTGACGGGAGCTAATGGTGAAAGGATGGTGCTTGTTTGTTCAGGAGTGAATGTAGAGGCTTGGGGAGCTTCTTGATCGGGAGCCAATTTCCATAATCCCAGAACTGGGGCAACACCCAATAATAAACCTAGTAATACAGGTATATAAATTCCCGCAGACAAGCTCAGGACTAAAGCAAAGGTAAAGTTACCCAAATACATGACCACAGGAAAAGTCAGTTGTTGTTTAGTTAAAACTGGTTGAGAGTCTTTACCACCCAGCAATGTTGCTACAGCCATAAACAAGGCACCTGTTCCCATCCATCCTGCAAAGTTTTGTAGAGGCATCCCAAAAAAAGCTCCGTACTGTCCCCATTCCCAAAACGGATAGCGGGCTTGGCTCATGGCTGGATCGAGCACAAAGTCCCAAGAGGTTAACATTAAGGCGCCTAGGGCGATGGCTTCAAGCTTATTCATCCAATGATTACTGTGCCGTAAAGACACATTGGCGATCACAAAGCAAACTAAGCCCATGTAGAACCAAGATAGAGGAATCGTAAAAGGAACTAGGTCATTAATTTTTGCCCCAAGTCCGCTTAGATACCCGTATTTACCAAAGGGAAAACCTGTACTTGTCCCCAATAATTCACTGGTTAAGGAAATACCAACGGAGGGAATTAAAAATGTTAAGAGTCGCTTTGCGCCTAGAGTTTGCCAACCATAAATTGATACAGCGATCGCACCAACGATCATATATAAAGCCCCGCCACCAGACATCCCAAAGGCAAAAACTTGTAAGCCTAACTCAGAGAGATTTTCAATAAATTCAGGATGTGGTAGCACTAATAGCAACCCTGCTAGACCAAAGATCATAGCTGCTAGGTGAATCCATAAAGCCAGCCATTGTGTTTTCACACTCCTCATCACAAAAACTCCCAGAGATTAATAATTTTTTCTAGTGTAACCAATTAATCAATGTAACCGCTTAAATTGATTACTACAAAGTTTAACATTCTCTAAAACCCAGCCCAAATAAGTTAGGAGATTTCCTTTAAAGAATCTACTCAGCCCCCTGCCCCCAATTCGGGGGGGTCTGAAAATCATAGTCCCCAGAATTGGGGATTTAGGGGCTTCGGATTGGGTAATTTTTATATCAGAAACCGCCTTAGCTTAAAGTTCGATGGCATTGATCACAGTCTGCACATCCTTATCGCCACGTCCAGAGCAATTAATTACGACCCGAACATCAGAACTTAATTGGGGCATTAAAGTTTCTAGGTAAGCGATCGCATGGGCAGTTTCCAAAGCAGGAATAATTCCCTCTAGTTGTGATAAACGTTGGAAGGCGTCCAGAGCTTCTTGATCGGTCACACTATAATACTCAGCCCGACCTAAATCCTTGAGATAGCTATGCTCTGGTCCTACACCTGGATAATCTAAGCCTGCACTAATGGAATGCGCCTCTTGAACTTGTCCATCTTGATCTTGGAGTAAATAACTCATGGCACCATGTAAAACCCCAATCCGACCTTGGGTCAAAGTCGCAGCATGTTTATCTGTATCCACACCTTGACCTGCTGCCTCTACCCCGATCAAGCGCACAGTAGGTTCATCTACAAACTCATGGAATAAGCCCATAGCATTAGAACCACCACCAACACAGGCGAGGAGAATATCGGGTAACCCTTGCCATTTATCCAGACATTGCTGCCGAGTTTCTCGACCAATGACGGCATGAAAATCTCTGACTAGCATAGGATAGGGGTGAGGGCCCGCCACAGAGCCAAGGATATAGTGGGTAGTTTCCACGTTTGTCACCCAGTCTCGAATTGCTTCGGAGGTCGCATCTTTGAGGGTACCAGTTCCTGATGCCACAGGATTTATAGTTGCTCCCATTAACTTCATGCGAAATACATTTAATGCCT
>JBBQHY010000176.1:0-5614 GCA_038324415.1 Pseudanabaenales cyanobacterium
CTCGTTAGTCTCTCGATATCGACGTAAAAAGTCACGGACAAATGACAAACTTACCTTAAATCGCTTTGCTAGACCTCTTTGCGTATCTTCTTTATTTTGCCAAGCACTTAATATTTTCTTTCGTAAGTCAATTGAATAACTCGCCATTTAAAGTAACCTAACTTTATTTTTATCTACCTTATTTACCTTAATACTTTTGTGGCGGGTTTGAAAGCAATTCGCTGTAGCTCTGACATCCCTGTTGCGGTGATCTTGCCAAACGAGCTTATTATGTAATCTGAGTACAAGTCGAAAAATGCTTTATTCGTAACTTTTTACTCCAACTCTCTTATCTACATCATCTCATTTATTCTTCTGCGTAACATGAGTTATAAAGATTACATTTAGGAGAACCACGTAAAATTAAAAGTCGTCCCTATACCGATTTGAGATTCGAGCGAAATTTTGCCGCCTTTAGTTTCGACTAGCTTCTTGACGATCGATAGCCCGATTCCAGTATTATTTTTATTGGTACCCGACACTGTTTTAAAAATATCAAAAATCTGTTCTTGGTTTTCTGGGGGGATACCACAACCATCGTCTGTGACACTAAATTTCCACATCTTAGTATCAGGTTGAACAGTGACTTGAATTCTTCCATCTAGGCGATCATGATGTTTATAAGCGTTCCCAATCAAATTTGCTAAAACTTGACTTAACAAGACGCGATGGGTCGTAATTGGTGGTAGCTCGGTTGGTAGCTCGACGATAAAACTTTCGGGAATGCTCAACCAATCAACGATCTCGGCAAGTAGCTGCTCGACACTAAAAGTTTCCAAACTTGAGGTGATACTTCCGACGCGAGCATATTCTAGTAAACCATCGATGAGGCTATCCATGCGAGCTACCCGTAATCGCATCAATTCTAGATTCGTGAGAATATCTGGATCGACCGTTGGCGGTAGGTCATCGCTAATCCAGTCAGCGAGATTGGAAATCCCACGCAACGGGGCTTTCAGGTCGTGAGAAATTATATATGAGAAGCGATTTAACTCTTGATTGCGTTCTTCTAATTCTTTTTCGATTTGTTTGCGATCGCTAATATCAGAAGTAAAGCCAATTACCTCAACAATTTCACCTGCCTCATTCCGTTTCAGATTGCCCTTTTCCCACACATCAAGCCAACGACCATCTGCATGGCGCACTCGATATTCAAATTGATAGCGATCATTATTAGGATTAATTTGGGCAAAAAACGATTCGATATTGGGCTGGTCTTCAGGATGAATTAAATTAAACCACCATTCCGAAGTGGAAGGAGCATCGTCTGCTTCAACCCCAATTAAATTAAATAAACCTTGGGAGCGAAAAACAAAGTTAGTGTCCATACTCCATTCAAAGATGATTCCATCCACTGCATCCATTGCCGCTTCAAAACGTTGGTTAATCTTTTTCACAGCTAATTCGGCACGGATGCGATCGGTAATGTTGATGCCTGAAGGAATCAGAAACTCAACTCCTCCTGAATCGGACAATAGAGGCGCTATGCAAAAATCAATGACAATGAACTGGTCTTCTCCTAAGCGAATCTGCACGTCATAACGAACCGTTTCTCCAGTAGCCGCTTGTCGAATCGCAGCCCAAAGTTGCGCTTGAATCTCTTTGTCGTAAGCCCACCAATAGGCATCGGGAAAGGGTTTTCCCAAAACATCCGCAGCAGAGAGTGAAGCTGCTACTAACGCGGTATGGTTGGCTTCAATAAGTGTGCCATCTGTGGTCAAGATACCCACAAAACTAAACAAGTTATCGAGGATGCGACGCAATTGGGATTCACTTTGGCGAATTTTGACTTCTGAACGTTTACGATCGCTAATATCAGAAGTAAAGCCAATTACCTCAACAATTTCACCCGCCTCACTCCGTTTAAGATTGCCCTTTTCCCACACATCAATCCAACGACCATCCGCATGGCGCACTCGATATTCAAATTGATAGCGATCGTCATTAGATTTAAGTTGGGCAAAAAGCGATTCAACATTGGTCTGGTCTTCAGGGTGAATTAAATCAAACCACCAATCGGAAGTGGGAGGCGCGTCCTCTGCTTCAATCCCAATTAAATTAAACAAACCATTGGAACGATAAACAAAGTTAGTATCCATATTCCATTCAAAGATAATTCCTTCCACTGCCAGCATTGCTGATTCAAATCGTTGATTTGCTTTTGCTAGAGCAGCCTCGGAACGCGATCGCTCAATTTCTAAGTAAATGCGTGGGATCAGTTCAGAAATCAGATCTATTTCATCTTTGCGCCAAATACAAGTTTCAGAGCGAGCACCGCCAATCATAAATTTCCATTCTCCCTCGCTCATGTAGGAAATGTTTAGAGTCGAGGGAGTTGGGAAATTCTTGTAAGCAAAACCTTGATCTTTAATTTCTGGATCGTTAAATACATCATTGATCGCTACAATTCCCTCTTCCTGAAGTCTACGCAATTGACTCTCACTGAAAAAGTCAGGCATAAAATAGGTGGCAATTTGACTAATCTCACAGTCATTGGAACTAACGTGAAAGGTGGAGCAAATATTGTTAGCAATATCCACATCAGAAAAACCCAGAACCGAAAAGCCATACCTAGCTCGAATTTTCTCACTCACCACATTTAGCATTTGGTTAATATTGGCAATGGAGTTAAGGTCTTTTTGAATCTCAGACAAGAATTTGGTATTCTGTTCCTCTCGGTAGCGATCGCTAATATCTCTGTTTACGCCATAAATTCTGATGGCTTCACCATTTTTGTCATATTCGGTGCGAGCCTTGCCCCAAATCCAGCGTATTTCTCCTTGGGGAGTTATGATGCCGCATTCAAATTCTAAGGGAATACGATTAGCGATCGCATTTTGAAAGGCTAGATCTACTCGTGCTCGATCTTCCGTAATTATACGGCTAAGAAATTGATCATATGTCCATTCTGGTAAAAGTTCTTCATAACCAAAAATGCGATCATGTTCAATTGAGCGCCAAGCATGCTTACTAACTAGATCCAAATCCCATACGCCCACATCTCCTGCGGCTAAGGAAATCCCTAAACGTTCTTGGATCAGCTTTATTTGATGTTCGGCCAGCTTGCGTTCAGTAATATCGGTAAATAAAATGCCAAACCTAAATTCTAAGGGGGTATCAATGGGGAAAGCTTTCACTTCAAACCATCGATTCAATGCCTTTACTTCATGCTCAAATTCGACAGGCTCACCTGTCAATACCACTCTGCCATAGATTTCTGCCCAAAAAGGCTCCAAATCGGGAATAAGCTCTAAGGCAGTTTTACCAATCGCATTTTCTAGCCCCGTCATTGTCTCAAATAGGTGATTGATCTCCAAATAACGATGGTCGAATGGTTTTCCTTCGCTATTAAATAGCATTTCGGAAATAACAAAACCTTTTTTTATCTCATGCAACAAAGCATCGTAGCGGCGCTGAGTCTTGAATAGAGATGGATTGTGATTATCAGAGGAGTTTTTAGCGCGATCGCTCTCAGTTACTAAAAGTTCTACGGCGGCTTGCAACTCTGCCGACCAAGTTTCGGCTGCCCCCAAGGGAGTTTTCGACCAATCATAGGTACTGACTAAGGTTCCGATTTCGCTAGTAGACAGGTCTTTCACAAATTATCCCCTTAATTAAATATTTTGCTCAAGATTGGGTAGCCAAATTAGACAAATTCTAACACAATTTACTTCGATCAAACTAACAGAAATAGTTAACTATTAGCTAATTTGTAACAAACTCAAACAAAAAATGTACATATATAAAGACGCTCACTAAGCAACGTTTTCAAACGTCAAAAAAATATTTTAATGCCTCAAATTTGAATACTTATACATAATTATCTTAATAATTTTTTGTGTACTAAGCTACTTATTGATTGCTAATTTGTCTGTTTTTAGAAGTTAAAATTTGAATGCTTATACGTAATATCATATAGTCGCAAAAAATACAAATACCCAAATACTGAAATAAAATTCATGGCGTTGCACTTCTGAAAAATTGATAAGGTTGGGGGCAATGCCACCTATGGGAACTATTATGCTGGTAACTCTATACCTAGTTAGTCCTTGGGCAGGTATAACTTCGGCATAGGAACTAGTAAAAGCCTCTGTGGAAATTTGAGATAAAACTGATTCCATTGCGGCAATTTGCATAGGTAAGAAGAGATTCAGAAGCCCAGAGTTTCTCATCAGTTTTTGGATTACTAATTTTTGATAGAGGAGGAGTGGAGCCAACAGAACTTTGAGCTGATTGGGATAGGGAAATACGGAAAAAATGAACTGTCGTAATAATCTTTCTTGCCAAGATCGGGAATGGTTGCGTTCGATTTGCGATCGCTTAAGCAAAGGGGATAATTTGGCGATTTCCATCAAAAGTTTTGAAGAACAGATGTAGTGATTAGGGATAATTGTGAAAATACTAGATCGTGGCATAGAAGATTTGATAGTAATTGCAGAGTATTTAGAAAACTAGAGAAATATAAAACCAAGACCTTGCAAAATTGTATCTGAGACTCTAAAAACATTAATAGCAGAACTAGCAATTACTCGATACTCAAGCTAACTTAAAGTATGGAGCAAAAAACTGATTACTTACAAGGCGTAATCGAACGGCTGACTTTTCACTCGGAAGAAACAGGCTATGCGATCGCGCGGCTAAAAGTCCCCAAAGCACAGGATTTAATTACCATAGTCGGCAACTTTGCTAATATCCAAGCTGGACAGACATTGGCACTAGAAGGCACATGGCGATCGCACCCGAAATACGGCGACCAATTTCAAGTTAGCCAATACCAAGAAACCAAACCCGCCACCCTCACAGGCATTGAAAAATATTTAGGCAGTGGCTTAATCAAAGGCGTAGGTCCCGTCACCGCCAAACGGATAGTTGCCCACTTCGGACTAGAAACTCTAGAAATTATTGAAACCCAGATTGAGAGACTAATTGAAGTCCCTGGCATCGCCAAAAAACGGGTAAAAATGATTCAGACCGCATGGGAAACTCAGAAATCCATCAAAGAAGTCATGGTATTTCTGCAAGGGCATGGAGTCTCGACCACCTATGCTGCCAAAATCTATAAGCAATATGGCAATAACTCAATTAGTACCGTCACCGAGAATCCCTACAAACTTGCCACCGATATCTATGGCATAGGCTTCTTTACCGCTGATGCGATCGCCCGCAATATCGGTATTGAAATTAACTCTGAATTTCGCACTATAGCTGGAATCTTTCATAGTTTAGGAGTTGCCGCCGAAGAAGGGCACTGTTATTTACCGCAACCCGAATTAGTAGAGCGCACCGTTAAACTCCTAACCCTTGAGGAATACCAACCCACTCCCGACTCAATCGAAGCCCTGACCCATCAACTCGCCATCAATGACCAGTTGATCATGCACGGAGACTTTCAAGGGCAATTCATCTGCTACAAACCCACTTACTTCCACACCGAACAGAATCTAGCCGAGAGAATTCATCAACTTCTACAACGCAAACCTATAATTGACCTTGAAAGAGTTAACTCATGGATTGATCGCTATACCAATCAAAGAAATATCCAACTCTCAGCCAAGCAAAGAGAAGCTGTAGAAAT
>JBBQHY010000177.1:0-5527 GCA_038324415.1 Pseudanabaenales cyanobacterium
TAGAGAATTTATTTATACCTTCTTGATCTTGAGGCTTTTGAGATAAGCAGCAGGATTAGCAGGATCAAATTTCACCCCATCAAAGAAGGTTTCCACCCCACGGGAAGTAGATTTTGGTATAGCTGCCGATTGCCCGATCGCCTTTGCTGCTGCCCGCCAAATATCCTCACGATTAACCTTATCCACTAATTTTTTGGCATTAGTGCTAGGAGGGAAATAACCCCAACGCATATCCTCAGTTACAAACCAAATATCATGGCTCTTGAAAGGATAAGAAGCAGAATCTCTCCAGAACTTCATGGAAATATCGGCATTCTTGGCTTTTCGCCCATTACCATAATCAATTACGCCTTGAATCCGTCCCAAAATCTCGGCAGCAGGTACTTTGAGCCACTTATCAGCCCCAATAATTTTGCACATCTCTTCGTGATTGGCAGGATTATCACACCAGATCTGCGCCTCTAAAACTGCCATAGTCAAAGCTTGAGCTGCTTTAGGATTTTTGCTTACCCAGTCATCACGCATCGCAAATGCTTTTTCAGGGTGATTTTTCCATAACTCACCAGTTACTAATGCTGAGTAGCCTGCTTTTTGGGCTATAAGTCGAGCATTCCAAGGTTCGCCCACACAAAATGCTTCCATGGTACCACTTTTCATATTTGCCACCATTTGTGGAGGTGGGATAGTGATGGTAGATAGGTCTGTATCTGGATTAATACCACCTGCTGCTAACCAATAGCGCATCCATAAATCGTGGGTACCGCCGGGGAAAGTTACTGCAACTTTTAATTCTTTGCCACCCGCTTTGGCTTTAGTAAGCGCCTGTTTGAAACCCTCACTTTTCACACCCAACTTTAGACCCTTAAACTCATTAGCAACGGAAATTCCCTGTCCATTCAGATTCAAACGGGCAAGAATGAACATTGGTACTTTTTTGCCATTAGTGACGATTCCTTCGGAAATTAAATAGGGCATAGGCGAAAGAATGTGAGCGCCATCAATGCCACCACCTCCAGAACCAGAGACAATATTGTCTCTGGTAGCCCCCCAAGATGCTTGTTTCAGAACTTCTACATCCTTCATGCCATGTTTAGCAAAGTATCCTTTTTCTTGGGCAATAATTAGTGGAGCGGCATCGGTAAGAGCGATAAAGCCTAACTTAGCCTTGGTGGTTTCGGGCGTAATTTTTGCCTGCCCAAATGCAGCATTTGCACCGACTGTGCCGAGAGCTGTAGCTCCTGCCGAAATGATAAATTTACGTCTTGAGAATTGCGTCATGTTTGATTTTTATGTAGATTTACTGATTTAGTTTGTTTTTTTGATATCGGAAGTTTGGAAATTCCCTAGCGTTCGCCACCTAGACCACAGCCACAAGCTGCTTAGTAGTTGATGCCTGATTAGAATCCTTAGGAGTTGCGCCAAAATGCTTAATTAGCAATTCATACACCACATCCTTAAGGTCTTCGCAGGGAATTTTTTCCATGACACATTTGCCCAAGTGTGCCCCCTTTCCGACTTCGCCGCCCATGTAGATATCAACCGCATCAACCATAACTCCGTTTTTACGAGCTTTACAGCCAATGAAGCCAATGTCTCCAACTTGAGGTTGCCCACAGGAATTGGCACAACCACTCCAATGGATACGCACTGGGCAAGGCAAGGACAGTTGCGACTCTAGTTCTTGTACTAGGGCTAAACTGCGATTTTTAGTTTCAATAATTGCCAAATTACAAAACTGAATCCCTGTACAGGAGACTAAAGCTCTAGCCAACTTGCCGGGATAGGCAGAAAATCTTTGCAGCAATGGTTCCTTTAATAAAGCTCCAATCCGAGAATCGGGAACATCAGGAATAATCACATTTTGCTCTACGGTCAAGCGTACTTCTCCACTACCATAGATATCCGCCATCCGTGCCAGATCGAACATATCCAACCCATAGAGCCGACCTACGGGAACGTGTAATCCCACGTAGTTTAGACCTGACTGTTTTTGGGCATGGACACCAATGTGATCTCTTTTATTCCATTCAATTTCATCCTTGGGTGAAGCGATCAGAAGCGCATGTCCCAGTTGCTTTTCTACTTCAGACCGAAATTTTTCAATTCCCCATTCATCAATTAGCCACATTAGTCGGGATTTTTGGCGATTTTCTCTGAGTCCGTGGTCTCTAAATACTACAAGAATTGCTTCACATAACTGAACGACATCACGGGGATCGACCCAAGCATTTAGAGGTATAGCCTCAGCTACCCGTTTAATGGAGAAGAACCCACCGACTAAGACGTTGAAACCGATCGGAGCGCCCTGTTCACCCCCTTTATAAGCTGGAATGAAAGCAATATCATTAATTTCAGCGTGAACTGAATTATCTCGGCAGCCAGCGATCGCAATGTTGAACTTACGAGGCAGATTCGTAAATGAATAGTTCCCTTCCCCATTATTAGTAATCATATCTTGAATTTTTCGCGCCAAGCCACGGGTATCAATCAGTTCATTAGAGTCTATTCCTGCAACTGGAGAAGCCGTAATATTACGAACGTTATCCATGCCAGACTGAATGCTAGTTAACCCCGATTCTTCAAACTTACGAAAAATCTCTGGAATATTTTTAAGATCAATCCCACGCATCTGAATATTCTGGCGGGTCGTAATATCAGCAACACCATCATCGCCAGCCTGCTCAACTACTTCGGCTAAGACTCGCATTTGCCCACCAGTTAAAATCCCACTGGGAATTCGCATCCGCAGCATAAACTTACTAGGTGTACTTTTACGATAAAATAGTCCTAACCATTTGAGACGATGCTCTAGATCGTCTGACGGGACTTCCTCCCAACCAATTTGGGCAAAATGTTCAAGCTCGGCTTTGACATCAAGTCCATCTTTTACTGATTTTATGTCTTCAAACTTATTTGCCATGGGCATTGCTCCATTTGTAAAGTTATGTTTGGGGCATAACGTTAAATCAATTTAAGCTTTTAAGAATGAGTAGTTCGTATAATTGATTACAAATTTTTAGAAGTTATGAGTTAACAGCAGTGAAGTTATGTATTTTCTGCATAAGCCTATAAAAGAGTTGACATTTTTAGCAAAATGCTATACGGCATAAAACATAGGATTTAACAAAAAAGACATTTATCAGTATTTAGAGATAATTCCGTATGAAGATGAGATTCTTGAAATCTGCAAATCCCTTGAGTGTATTGGTACCTGTGGCATTTTGCCTAGCCACTCTTAATCTACCTGCATTTGCCCAAGAGATAAAAACTCAGGAAATGAGACCAATTCGAGTACTGACCGTGACTGGAAGGGGCGATCGGATGGTACCGACCACTAAAGCCCAAATTCAGCTAGGAGTGGTGGCAGAAGCTAAAACTGCCCAAGAGGCTCAGAGGTTAATAGCTACTAAATCCAAGGCAATTATTACCAAATTACAGGAGCTATTGGTCGAGCAGTTACAAACCACTAGCATCAACCTTACTCCTAAATATGAGTTCACAAATAATCGCCAGATTCAAGTTGGCTTCACTGGACAAATTAGTGTGAGTTTTCGCATTCCTCTTGATCGCAGTGGATTAACTCTTGATGCGGCGTTGGCGGCTGGGGCTAATCGCATTGACCAAATTGGATTTGTTGCCCCCGACGAAGCAATTCGAGCTGCTCGAAATTTATCTTTACAAGATGCAGTTAAAGATGCTGAAAGCCAAGCCAACGCTGTCCTCGGAGTACTTAGCCTCAAGTCTCAGTCAATTCGTAATATTCAAGTCAATGCTGCGCCTTCTTCAATGTCTAATGTCAACTATAACCTTGATATTAGTGCTGTATCTAAATCTACAGCTTTAACCCCAGTGATAGGAGGTGAGCAGAGAGTTCAGACCTTTGTAACTATAGAGATCAGCTATTAGTTGAAAACTATAAATAATTTAAATTACTATTAATTTAGCAAAAATCCAATTAAGCTCGCAGATTACATAGCAGTCCTAAGAGAGTATTAAACATTGATGTGGGATGTTTTTTTCGTGTGGACATAATCACTTTTGTGGCTAATGGATTCAACTACATAAAAAACTAATAGTCATTAGCAATAGCCCATCTAAGGAATGCTCTAATCGGCAAAAAACTTAAGAACTAATTACAGAGAACCAAAAACTTTGGATTATCACAGTACGGTGGTAGCATACTGAAACTAACTTTTGCATAGGAGGAAAATGCTCAAAGTTAGAAAGTGTCTCTGAATAGGACTCCGAAAGTGATTTTAGTTAAAAGGACTGGGTTATCTTAGAATCTTCCGATTTATCCGTGGGATTGTCAGGGCATCAAAGAAGCTTTACATATAAAATTCTACTTTACTTACAAATTTTCAACAAAAAATTTAAATCAACAAAACCAGAAGTTTCAGCTAATTAGCAGTTAACGCACCAAATAACAAATAAATAGCACCCAAGACAATTCCACCGCCAGCAAATTGAATTACTCGTTCGTTCAATAATTTTTTAGCTAAAACACCAGTAAGCATACCAAGCAAGTGCAGCCCTGCAGTTGCCACAGCGAAGCCTAAAGCGTATTCTAAGCCTGAAACCGCCTTAGGCATTTCCGCACCGTGCGCGTAGCCGTGAAAAATTGCCAGTAATCCGACAATAATTATACTTACTGAAAGGGGTAACCGAATCACCATTAATATTAAGCCACCTAGTATTAAGTCAGAGGCAATGATTCCCTGCTCAACAAAAGGAACTGAAACTCCTATAATACCTAGAATTCCGCCTAAGACCATAGTACCGACAAAGGCAAGTGGTACTGCCCAAGTAGCCAGACCACCTAATTGCGATGCCCAGAGTCCCACTGCTAACATTGCTAATATGTGATCCAATCCACTAATGGGATGTTGTAATCCATGCAAAAAACCTGAAGTTTCTCCATAATTAGTATGAGCATAGACAGCCAATGGTGTCATTCCGCATAAAAATGCAACTAGGAATGACATTAATCGCTTCTTGAGTCTATAGATCATAGCTTTCTACATATAAATTAAGTTTGTTGGCTAATTGAAGCATAAAAATATAAGTATTCTTAGGTTTTCAAAATTTTATTACGAATTGGCATTTGTAATTTTTAGGAAAGAGGAAAACCACAAAGATTTAAGATAAAAAATAAAAGCTCCAGTTAGTTATTTAACTGGAGCTTTAGAATATTAAGCTTGGCACCGAGCTATTTTCCCGTAGAGCTACCCCTAAAGTATCTTCACCATAACAGCGTTTCACATCTGAGTTCGAGATGGATCAGAGTGGTTCCACTGCATCATAAGCACCAAGCAAATCGGTAAGGTTTACAAAACCTTAAAAGCTGCACAGTAATAGTCGAGTAAATGAATGTAAATCAGTTGCAATTATTGAGGACAAGCCCTCGGTCTATTAGTACTCCTCAGCTACATGCATTACTGCACTTCCACTTAGAGCCTATCAACGGGTAATCTACCCGTGACCTTACTGACTTATGTCATGAGAGTACTCATCTTGAGGTGGGCTT
>JBBQHY010000178.1:0-5514 GCA_038324415.1 Pseudanabaenales cyanobacterium
TTCTGCTGTAATTTCCTGTTTACGGGTTTGATACTCAGCTAAGCTTTCTTGGGAAATTTGCCTGATCCCAACCTGTAATTCACTAATTTGAGTTTTATCAGTTTTGAGTTGGGCAATTTCCGCTAAAAGTTGGAGTTTTTCTTGTTTTAGTGCTGCTATTGATGATCGATCTGCTTCTGGCTCCGCAATTATGTTTTGCCCAGAGGTTTGCTCAACGCTTTTCTCAACGGTTTGTTCAACATTACTGATGGTGTTATCTTCGTCCATATCTGTAGGCGATCGCCATTAATTATTCCTCAATATATGTTGACACAAGTTGATCCGCATAGACTCTAAGCCTTAATAAATCTAGAACCAGATAAATTCTAAGAGCGGTATTTATTTTGATAGCGCAGACGGGTACCGCTCCACATAAGTTTTTCCCTTAGTGCCTGATAAAAAGAATAATTTTCCCTCAGAATTACAAATCTAGCTCGGTGCGGTGCCATGGCAATATCTACTCGTTGACCGGGTAAAATCGAATTTGCCAAAACTCCATCTGTCCAAAGCTTCATAGTTAAATCATCATCAAGGATGCAAATGCTGACCACAAGTTTAGGAGGTAAAACTATGGTACGGCTAGATAAGCTCAAAGCGCAGATCGGCGTAATTACGATCGCTTCCATGCCAGGATGCAAAATTGGTCCATTGGCAGCCACGACATAGGAAGTAGAGCCCGTAGGTGTAGCAACAATTAAGCCATCCCCATGATATTGATCTACAACTTCACCATCAATCTCCAACTCTAAAGCGGCGGTAGTCATACGATCGGGGGAAGCTGGTTTAATGCACATTTCATTTAAGCTAAAAAAATATGGGCTGCTTTCATCCTTACTATCCCCAGCCATACTCACAACCCTAGCCTGAAGCATCATTCTGGTTTCAATGGCATAGCGATCGCCTAGTAATCTTTCCCAAACTGATTGCGTATCTTCAAACTCTTCGGCAGCTTGGGTTAAAAAGCCTAAATGCCCACCCGTATTAATCGCCAAAATTGGCACTGATTGTGATGCTAAATATCTAGCTGCCCCCAAAGTCGATCCATCGCCTCCCAAAACCAAAGCTAGATCAATATCCCGCATGGACTCAAGAAATACAGGATAGGGATTATCCTGAGCGCCGCTAGGTCCCACTAACACATGACAGCCTAAAGCTTCTAGTTCTCGGCTACAACGCTCTGCCCAACTATGACTAATGGAGTTATCGGCTTTATAGGCAATAATGATTTTACGAAGTTTCACAGGTTAAATATCTGTCTTGAGTTGGTTAAGTTAAGACTACCAACTTTTTGTAACTAGACATGCTTAAATCGCAACTAATCAAAATCTACAACATATTTAAGTTCCAGAATTTTTCTAAAAAAATATACTCCCTTCATTTCATCTATTCATTATTACCAATTTTGAGCGATCGCCAATTATCTTTCTAAAATCAACAACAAAGCCGATCACTTTGCTTGCCTAATCTTCAGAGAAAAGGCTGATACGTTCTGCTGCGAGATAAATGTTAGCTATTGACGGAACTGAAATCCAGCGAAAGAACTAACCGAAAGTATCTACTCCCTTCCCACCATAGAAATATATACAGTTTAAATGGGGTTAAGGGGCAAGGCCCCTTCGTGGGGGCGCAGCCCCCACACTCCCAAAAGACTAATCTTTGACTGGGAAGGGAGTTACTCCATGACGCTTGGGTAACTCCGACTCTTGCTGAAAGCCCAAGTTCTTGTAGATGTGTTGTGCAGGCTGCATCAGTTCACTTGTGAAAAGAGCGATTGAACTCGCCTTGTCGTTTATTGCTTTGGAAATGCAAGCTACGGTTAAAGCTTTAGCAATACTTTTACCTCGATGCATTGGGTGAACTGCCAACAATAGAAGCGAAGCCATATCTGGGCTGAAAATCGTCGGATCACCCTTCCCTGACGGACAATAAGCAACCGAGCCAATAATGTCATTCCCAGAACGGTAAACCATGAATTCTGCCGCCTCTGATCTTTCTGCAATATTTTGCAAATTCTTCTGCATAACTTCCCAAGAGCCATACGGGAGAAACGATGCGAATTCTTCATAGGCTGTAACATTCAAATTGGCGATCGCTTGAAAATCATTATTTGTTGCGTTCTCAATCACTTAGGCTGCACTCTGTTTTGTAGAAGGTTGAATTAAGCAGCAATATATCGCCTCTAACTCAAACTTAAAATATCATATTTGTCCGATTCAATAATTTGGTACGCCTAGATGCATTAGTTTTTCAGGAGATTTGCGCTTATAAAGTTATTAACTTTACTTTGGCACTTCTGCTTAAAAAGTATCAGATTGAGCTTTAAGATATTCTAAAAAATCTATTACTTCGGCTGCACTAAGCTGATCACGAGAGTTCTTTTTATATTTACGTTGCAGGTAATCTTTACCCTGTTGCTTTGTCCACCCAATTCTTTCCATTTCCACCATAATTTGAGATAGTTGATTTGATAGATCAATGGGTTCTGGTTTTAATTGTTCGGATTTACTTGGCTTTAGGGGAACTTCTGTTTCATATTTTCCACTAATATTTTTTTCAGAGATATACTCTTCAATGGGATATTTAGGAATTGGTTCATAGCTTCTAGGCTCAATTTGTGCTGATTCTATGAAATCCTGCTCAGGAGACTTTGTAGTTGGTTTTAGGGCAGGCTGAGTAATTTGGGGCATTAAAGTTGCTTGGATGCCATAACTACTTTCAAAGGTAATTCCCAATATGGTTAAAGCTCTCTTGATGGCTCGATCTTCAGCACTCTCTAAATCGGAATCCGTAGATGTGGCAGTGCTGAGAATAATATCATTATCTTTAATCGTGGCACGAAAGGTATGCAGTCCATCAATCTTAGAAAGCATTTCCGTAATGATGCTACCTTGGGGATATTGAGAACGGAATTGAGAAAATACCATTGGGATAATTTAACAATTAGGTGAGCGATGATTTCTTTATGGAAATTATAGATTAAAGGGCTCTAAAATAGGCACTCTAGGGCTAATATTAGCATTTACTAGATTTATAATTACTCTTCAAATTTGAAATCATCATCCTCATCAAAAGTGGCAAGTTCAGCTTGAAGATCACGAAAGAAATCAGATTCGGCAATTTGGGCTACTTGTTTTTGGCGTTTGACCTCATCAATTTCAATTTTTAATTCTTCTAATTGCTGCTTTAGGGATGTCTCTGCTAGCTTGGCTTTAGTATAGTCCTCGGCAATTCCTTCATAGTAGAGAATATTATGATTAGCATCTCGGACAATTCTCACACTTTCTCTAATCCAAATTATGGAGCGATCATAGCGGTATGCCTGATATTCAAAGCCTGAGACCTCATCGGATTTAGTTTCAGAAAATCTAAAATTTAATTCTGTTAAGCAATTAGGGCTGACATACAAACTTTCAGCTTTCTGTGCCAAGTCACTGATTAAATTTTGGGGAGACCCATATCCGAAAATTTGAGCAAAGGCGGGATTCACACTCAAAAATCTGCCGTTGGGCATCATCTGAAAGATTCCTTCTATGGCATTTTCAAAAATACTACGATAGTTCGCTTCGGCAATTCGCAAATCATCGGCAATTAACCGATACTCTTTTTCACTAGCTTTGAGCCGATCTACATAAATAAAACCAGTCATGCCGAAAGCTGTAATCATGACTGAGAGCATGGGTGGAATGATGGGAATCCATAAACTAAGGATAAAAGCACCATAGCCACTCAAGGCGATCGCTCCTATGCTCAAACAGATTACCGTCAGATTAGCAAGCCAAAATTGTTTAGCTGTGCGAAAGTCGCGTAATTTCCATATTAAAATACCAATGCCCAATGCCCAAACACTAATCCATAGATATTCCCAAGGTTCTTCCCAAGTTGCGATCGCTCCTCTCCCATCGATCGCCGCCGCTAAAATTTGACTGGCAATTTGAGCATGAACTTCTACTCCCGCCGTTTGACTGAAGTTACCGCTAAAATTCCGATCTAGGGGTGTGGAGAAAAAATCCTTGAGGCTAACTGCAGTGACACCAATTAAAACTAGGCGATCGCTAAATAAATCTTGTGGAATTTTATTTTCCAATACGTCTCGTAAAGCCACAGTCTGAAATGTAGGCATTGGGGAGCGACGATAATTGAGCAAAACCTGATCGCCTAAATCTTCAGCCCTGACATAGCCACCATCATTATTTTTGAAATATTTTGGAGCTTGAACTGCCTGAGGATAGGGGACATTAGGCTCGGCATTGAGAAATTCTAGGGCTGTGTATAAACCTAAACCTAAAATTGATTGCCCCTGCCCTAGCTCTGCCCCCCAAAATCCCCGACGGACAACACCGTCATTATCAATAATTAATTCTGCCGCACTTACCTGTCCCTGTTGTTGCAAAATTGGCGGTGGAGCGATCGCCCCAGCCCCAGATTTAATTGTTCTAACTCCGACCAGATTGGGAGTTGTCTTAAATATCTCTACTAAATCTTTATGTCCGGGTTCTACAGGTAAATCTCGGACAATATCTAAGCCAATGGCTCTGGGTTTTTGCTGACGAATTTTAGTAATTAGCTCGGCTAGGACTTGATCTGTAATTGGATATTTACCTAATTTTTGAATATCAATTTCATCCACGCCCACGATTACGATCCTTCGATCTTGGAGTTCAGTCGAGCGTATTTGGAACATCTGGTCATAGATAAATAGCTCAGAAGGTTGCAGCAGCCCTAATATCCTCAATCCTAATACGATCGCTACCGTAATCGGAGTAACAATTAGAACTCCACGCCATCGCCAGACTTGCTTGCTAATTTTTGAACCCATGGCTGCATTTGATCAATTAATTGCTTGATTTGCAGCATTCTAGCAATGGTTGGGTAGCGATCGCTTCAAATTGTGCAGATTTTAATAGATCTTGGATTAGAGCGAACGTTTCGGGAGTTTTAGCATCGACTAGAGTTTTGAACATATCTAACCAAATTCCTTCTTGGGCATAGATTTCTGCAGCTTGCAAAGGTTGTCCAGTAGCTTTAGTAGTCATGTTTACAGTAGACAAGTTTACCCGCCGTACAAAGCCATTCAGATCATTTGTCTTTTCTGAATTTCGGATGACTATGCGCCATTGATAATTTTTACCTACCTCTAACCCTGGAGCATCTGCTGGCAGAGAAAATTCCATAATTCCACCCGTTGACGTCAGATCAAAGGAAG
Source organism: Pseudanabaenales cyanobacterium (assembly GCA_038324415.1). GTDB lineage: Bacteria > Cyanobacteriota > Cyanobacteriia > Pseudanabaenales > Pseudanabaenaceae > PCC-7502. The sequence continues at coordinate 5,243 of JBBQHY010000178.1, forward strand.
TTTGATAAACTCTGTCATTTTGATCAAATAACTGAAATTTAGCTTTCGCTCCCTGCATTTTGGGTACAAAGAAAAAGAAACTTGGTCTCTCTAGGGCTGTTAAGGGAATATTATCTGCTGGCGTTAAGGAAAGCACACACTGTGAAGCACATTCTACTGATCTGGTAGTTCCACCTAAGGAGTTCTGGGGAATACCCATGCCTGTGCGGGGTTTATAGGAAAATCTTTGAAACCTAGGATTACCATAACTCTCTAAATTTGCGCAAAGTAGA
>JBBQHY010000179.1:0-5492 GCA_038324415.1 Pseudanabaenales cyanobacterium
TCCGCCGAGAGTAGCACTCATAGTTCGCCGTTGGTTTTCCGCAAGTACGCCATGACTGGTAGCGATCGCTGTGCGGGTAGACCGAACATGAAAATCCACACCCACTAAAATTTCAGGGTTATATTCTCGAACTTGACTAATTAAGCGATCGCCAATTTGGACAAGATGATCCGTAGTCGGTTGGGGATCGGAACTAATTTCAGGTTGGTACTGAAAATTAGAGGCAAACTCAAAATCCGCTACCTCGCCAATTTCCGCAGTCTGTACCGCCGCTGCCACTAACTCATCTAACCGATTTAAATCCGTAGAACTAGCAAAGCCAATTTTGCCATTGACAATTACCCGCAGAGCCACACCTTGCTGTGCCTTTGTTTGCAGTGTTTTTAGGCGATTATTTTCAAATTCAATCGGGGTATCTTCCGAACTCAGATAGTATGCCTCTGCCGCATTGGAGGAGTTTTTAGCCTCAGCTATGAGGTTTTCTAAAATTTTGTTGGTTTGATTAGCTACAGTCACAGGAGTTAGGTATTGAATTACTTAACTCACTATAACTTAGGGAATAATCAAGAATGCCAACAACTGATTTGAGCGAACACATAAACCTTGTGGTGATCAGCTCCAAAGATTTATTGGGTGTCTGTAGCTTTGTAGGATATATGAAACAGGGTTGCTTTTTTATGAGATTTTTATGGGATTAGCTAGGTGATTGCTCAACAAGAACTAGCATTAAAAATTCCATTTCAATTAAAGTTTCTTTCATTTCTGCTAAAGCTGCTGCTTCAGAAATTATCTCTTTTGTCAGCCAGTTCCGAGGTTTGATTTTTTGCCATTCCCTCGCAAGTTCAGTTACAGTGAGAGGCTGTTCCCAAAGTAAGTGGAGGCAGGCGCAGGAGGCTGTGTATAAGCTAATGGGATAGGCAGCATTAATACTTAAAAAGACATGAATATTAAGAGGAGCATAGAGGGCGATCGCTTGATCTAAAGCCTCTCGAATTGGAGGATATTTCAATTGGGGATGTAGATAGGCTTTCGCATTCTGCCAATCTGGATCTTCCCACAGACTAATGTGAGTTTTTGGGTGCACCCGATCGAGATGGCAACACCAAAAATCTAGAAGTCGGTTTACGGGTTGGAGGAGTTCGTATATGTGAAGTCTTTCCTCGATTGATGCGGCATCAATAATCATTTCTAGGTATTCAGAGGGCTTGTTTTTATCTATATATAAATCTCTAATATTCCATTGATTCCAATTAGTCATACAGATGAATTCCAAATCGGCATCGGAGAGCATTTGAAAGAGGTCAGGGATGGTGTAGCCTTTGTCTTCATGTAGAAGATGATTAGCTGCTAAAAAAGAATCATTTGGGTTCTCATTCCAAGTTCTCTGTTTGAGGAGGACTTGATTATCTAAGGAATTCATCATTTCCCTAATTAAAGAGAATTCCATTTCGCTTGGAGCCTCATCCATTAATCCTAAATATTTACATAACTGCTGCCCTTGATAGAAGTAATAGCGTTGATAAGAACTATGGATATTGCCTTGAATAATGCCATCGGCACTCAATACCGATCGCATAACTTTTAAGGCATCTACAGGATCGGATAAAAGATAAAGGGTATCGCTACAGAGGATAAAATCAAAGCTTAAATTTAAGGTAGAAATATCTTGATAGGGCATCGCATAAAATTCAGCATCTAAGAACCCATGATATTCCAGTCGATTTTTTGCCCACTTCACAGATTCGGATGAAATATCGATACCAATAATTCTGGCTTCGGGGTTTGCAATTGCTAGTCCTAGGGTTAACCATCCTGTACCACAGCCCACATCTAAGATGATTTTTCCTTTAGGATTAACTATTTTTTGCGATCGCCTGTAGTGAGCAGTAGTCACAGAAAACTTAAAAAGAGTGTTTATATCAGGAGTGACCTCAATGGCAATGTTGGGATATGGAATCTTATCAAATTGCTCTCGCACCTTATTCACTTTTTCCTCTGTCATTGTCGCTTCCATGTTGAGATCAGGGAAATTATATCAGCTAGGGAGATTTCCTTTAAAGAATCTACCAAGCCCCCTGCCCCCAATTCTGAGGGTTCCGAAAATCAAAGTCCCCAGAATTGGGGATTTAGGGGCTTCAGAATGGGTAATTTTTTTATCAGAAGCCGCCTAGAGATCATGATTACGGGCTAATGGCAAGCTAAACCAAGGTAAGTGCGGATATTCGTGGTGTTCCCAATGATAGCCAAAGTGATAGCAGGTCAAAAATGAAACCAGGATGGGGAAATTACTGCTATGGGCACGGTGACGATCGCTAAAAATTTGAGCATGGTGAGGTAAATACGTTCCAAAATAGAATAACTGCATGGAACTCAATAGCAGGGGCAGGATCCAAAATAAAAGTAAATTCAGGGCAGGAATGTTAAATCCGATTCTAATACCGTGAAATAAAATCGTCATTCCGAAAAATAAAATTAGGCTTTGCTTTTTATCTATGTAGCGGAGCATAAAGTTTAAATACCATTCAACCATGGAACTGTGCTTACCATCGTGAAAGTCGGGGTCTTGGGGGGAGGCAGGATGTTGATGGTGGAGTCCGTGATTGACTAAAAACTTGCGGTAGGGCAGCAAACCATAAACTGAAAGGGCAACCGCTCCAATCCAGTCATTAAGTCTGCGGTTGGGCGTAAATACAGTACCGTGGGCAGCATCATGGGAAATGATAAATAAACCAGTGTGCAAAAAAGTTCGCCCCAGAATAATTAAAGCTCCAGACCACAGGGATAAAGAACCTAGATCAACCCTACAAATCATGACAAAGGTAATTAGCCATAAACTGAAAATTACAACAGCAGATATAACTCCTAGCCCATTATTTAGTACTCTATCAAGCGATCGCCGAAAAAATCTTTGAGTTCTATGGTGTAATTGCTTGACGCTTTTAAAAAACCTTTTAATGTAGCCTTCTATTACAAAATCTATGATTAGATCCATTCTTCCTTCCGAAACTACATTTTTAGGTTACATGTAACTGATTTATTCTTCAATTTTATATTTTTATTAAGCTTTTTTACAGACTCTTTATATTTAACCAGAGATTTTGCCTAGACTTCCAACCTAAGTAGGTTCTAATCCTGAGTTAGCATATCTAAACCATTTAAAAATATTTATAAAATTTTCACCATGCCAGAGTTTGATGTGTTAATTGTCGGTGGTGGTGCCGCAGGTCTGTATACAGCTTTATGTATTTCTGAGCGGTTACCAAACTGCATAATTGGCTTAATCACCAAAGATAATCTTGCGGTTTCGGCTAGCGATTGGGCTCAGGGCGGAATTGCGGCGGTAATAGATGCTGAGGATGATCCTGAATTTCATGCCAAGGATACGATGATGGCGGGAGCAGGCTTGTGTGAACCGATTGCGGTGGATGTATTGGTAAATGGAGCCTCTAAACAAATTCATAAACTTTTAAGTTTAGGTGTAGATTTTGATCGGCAACAGGATGGCTCTTTGGCACTGACCTTAGAAGCAGCACATTCTCGGAGGCGAGTTTTGCATTCGGCAGACACCACGGGCAGAGCCTTAGTTAGTAAGTTGGCAGCAGGGGTATTGCAAAAGCCAAATATTCAAGTTTTAGCTGAGACTCTGGTTCTAGATTTGTGTGTAGAACAGACTGCGGAAGGCGATCATTGTACTGGTGTTTACTATCTCGATCAAAATCAACAAACAAGTTGCATGCTTTCATCCGTGGTAATTTTGGCAACAGGGGGGGGAGCACAAGTATTTTCCCAGAATACTAATCCACCTTCAAGTACAGGCGATGGGGTGGCGATCGCTTGGCGAGCAGGGGCAGTAGTTAGGGATATGGAATTTATTCAGTTTCATCCTACAGCTTTAGCGATTCCCAATGCCCCCAGATTTTTAATTAGCGAGGCAGTGCGGGGTGAGGGTGCCCACTTAATCGATCATCGAGGCGATCGCTTTGTTTTTAATTACGATCCCAAGGGTGAACTGGCTCCTAGAGATGTGGTCAGTCGTGCAATTTTTAGGCATCTGCAAATTACCAAGGAACCTACGGTATTTCTAGACCTTTCACCCATAAATCGAGAAGCGATCGCCCATAGATTTCCCAACATTATTAAAATTTGCAATAACTGGCAGATTGATATTTTTTCTAAACCGATTCCTGTTACGCCTGCAGCGCACTACTGTATGGGCGGGATCGTGACGGATGATTATGGGGCAACTTCGATCGCTGGACTATATGCAGTGGGTGAAACTTCCAGCACAGGTGTACATGGGGCTAATCGTCTGGCGAGTAATTCATTATTAGAATGCTTTGTCTTTGGTGAACGGTTGGCTGAAAAGGTTACAAGTTCTAAGTCTAGTTTGGGACTTAATAAAAGGATTGAGAGCGAAATAATTACGCCAATTCAAAACATACCTAATTCCACGGAAACCATCCAAGCTATCAAAACAGGGATTCAAAATTTGACATGGCAGGCGGCGGGGATTTGCCGATCGCAAGTCGAACTAGAGCCAGCTTTTAGCCAAATTAGACAATGGCAACAGGATATAGAGAAATTCCAAGCCCCAACTAGATTATGGATAGAAACTCGAAATCTCGCTGACTTTGCCTATCTAGTAATTAAGTCGGCATTATTTCGGACTGAAAGTAGAGGTGCCCATTATCGTTCTGACTATCCCGAAACCGAAGCAAGCTGGCAAGTTCATACCGTCATTCAAAATTATTTAATTACCCGTCAAAAAATTAATTATAGTAATTACTAATGTTATGTGGAAGTTTACTAACCCTCATCCCCCAGCCCCTTCTCCCAAGTGAGGAGAAAGGGAGCAAGCCAAGTTTTTTCTTTTCCCCTCTCCCTTTCTGGGAGAGGGTGAGGGTGAGGGTCTTAAACTCTTCAGCGTAAAACAAGATAATTAATAAGATAATTTACAGAAACTTAGTGGAAGGGGAGTATCAGCAAATGTGGGCTGGAAAATTTGAGAATGTTAGATAACCTGCGAGTGGCATTAGTCCATGAATGGTTAGTGGATTATTCGGGTTCAGAGCGAGTAGTAGAGCAGATTTTACAGATATTTCCCCAAGCAGATGTATTTGCGGTGGTGGAGTTTTTACCTCCTGAATTGCGGAAATTTATTCAAGACAAGCCAGTTAAGACTAGTTTTATTCAAAAATTACCCTTTGCTTCAACTAAATATCGTTCCTACTTGCCCTTGATGCCGATCGCAATCGAACAGTTAGATGTATCGAGTTATGATTTGGTTTTATCTAGTTCCCATGCCGTGGCAAAAGGGGTTTTAACGAGTCCTAATCAATTACATATTTCCTATGTTCATTCACCAATTCGCTATGCTTGGGATTTACAGCATCAATATTTACGCGAAGCTAATTTAGAAACAGGGATTAAAAGCTGGCTGGCTCGGTGGTTTTTACATCAAATTCGCCTATGGGATCTCCGAACTGCCAATG
>JBBQHY010000180.1:0-5449 GCA_038324415.1 Pseudanabaenales cyanobacterium
TAGTTCGGGATGATCCTCAAATTTACAGGTGGCGATCGCTTGTTTTAAGCTGCCATCATAGATCCCCCATGCAAACAGGTTAAGCCCTTCCCGGGTTTGCAGAAAGTTAGGAAATTTACAGGCGGAAATTTGGCGATCGCAATCTATACAGATAATTTTGGCGGTAGAGCGATCGCACAATGGGCATTTAGGCTTAAGAAATAGATTAAGAAAGCTTTGCACTTAAAAAATGTCAGGAGAAAAATTTGCGACTATTTCTGAGCAGATAAACGGTAATATTTCTTCGTTTTGGGCATGACCGTCGGTAAATACAACCAAGGTGAAGGCGGATTTGTCAGGAATTTCTATGTAAGCAGCATCATGACGGACTTTACTCATTAGTCCTGCCTTTGACCACAGGCTCGCAGTTTGAGGTAAGCCACCGCCGAGGAAGCCCGTAACTTGATTTTCGGGATCAGCCTTGAGATCTTCGGGTTTAAGACTACGTTTTAAGAGTTCTTGCATTTTTAAGCAGCGATCGCCATCTACAGCAATACCTGAAATAATGCTATGGAGCAAGTGGGCAGTGGCATTGGTGGTTAATAAATTTCGATTAGACATATCAGTTCCATAAAAAGCCCGTTCCCGACCATAGGGACCATCGCCCCAAGTCTTTTGACAGATATTTAAATATTTGTAATCGGGAATTTCGAGGCTATTAAAATAGCGGTTGACAATCTGCCGTTGGGATTTCCAAGTACCAAAGGGTGAATCTGATAATTCGCCACCGCTCGTGGTTCCAGTCAGTACATCCACAATCAAACCAGTAGCATCATTACTAGAGTCTACGATCATGTCCAGTTGGGCGCGTTCAATTTCTAGGGTCTGGGCTAACATCCCTCTATGAACCCATTCTTGTAATGCCACCATATAAAATAATTTGATCACACTGGCGGGATAAATAAGTTCAGAACCTCGGTGGCTATAGCCAAAAACTTTACGACTCCAAAATGAGATTGGATCGGTGGCAGTATTAATTACAGAAGGTTGGTTGTACGCCAAAAAAGTTAAAGCAATCTGCTCGGAACTTATGTGAAATTTATTCTGAGTTTGGCTAATGAGGCGATCGCCAAATTCTTGTAAATTCTGGGCTTTTTCAAAAAATGTCATGCTACCTCCTAAATGTGACTTAGATATTAGTTCACAATCAGGGTGTCATAATCTTTAATATTTACAGGATCACTTAACTTCTTGACTCGTCTAGTTCTGGGTTTGATTATATGCCGATCCACCCCAAACATATCTGCGGCTGCGGTCATTTTCATTTTAAGTAATCCTTCGTCTTTTGATATTAAGATTTCCGTAGACTTAGTTGGTTTAATATTTAAGACTTTGATCAGTTCTGAAGCTACAGCCTTTGCCAACAATGGTGGTACAGAGTTCCCAATTTGGCGAAAGCCATGCCATTTAGTGGAATGAAACCGAAACCAATCAGGATAGGAATGTAATCTTGCGGCTTCACGCACAGTAATACATCTGGGAATAAATGGATGGATGGGACGAGGAGAAGTAAAAGCTCCACGATTACTTGGTGTTCCTGCTCTAAGGGTATTACAGATGCCGTTTGGATCTAGTTTACGAAAGCGGCTAATTGGTTCGGTTTTGCCCTGTTCAGTTGATGCAAAGCGTTCCATAGATTCTAAGGAGTGAACAGTTCGGATACTAGAAGTGACAAGACTAGATTTTAATAGTTCAGAATTCCATTGACGGCGATAGGAATAATCGTCATTTCGATCAATTAGCCCTCTCATAGATTGACCATAAGCACTAATATCTTCTCTATACTCCGCAATACAGGTATCCTCTGACATTAATTCAGGATAGTTTTCAATAATAGGAAGATCGGCGATCGCATCCCAGACCGTAGGGCAATTGGGTAAATTTATCAGTTCTGGCGACAGATTTTTGACAGGTGGCTTGGTAATTGGTAATGGATAAGTTGGTAAGGTCATACCTTTACGACAACCAATCAGAAATAGGCGATCGCGACTTTGGGGAACTCCATAGTAAGACGCATTTAAGACTTGATAATCTTTCATGACTTCATAGTTATAGGATTCAAATTCTGCCATCAGTTCCGCTAAAAACTGGCGATGTTTGCCAATGGTTAAACCTTTAACATTTTCTAAGACAAAATATTTGGGATTCAATTCTGTAACCAAGCGCATGAAATGGGAAACCAGAGAATTCCGTGGGTCATCTAAGGCACGTTTTCCGATCAGTGAAAATCCCTGACAAGGAGAACCACCAAATACCACATCAATCTCATCATTTTCAATGTTTGCCCTAGCTCGGATCTCCTGCCCAGATATATCGGTGACGCTATGACAAATAGTTGAGCAAAGTGGAAAATTATACTTATGAATGGCGCAATGGATCGGGTCAATTTCCACGGATGCTAGCACATCGAAACCTGCCTGTTCAAAGCCAAGGGTCATACCACCTGCGCCAGCAAATAAATCTATAGCGATCGGTCGTTGGATTTGGGGCATCTTTAGAATTATAAGAAATATATTATTACGCTAAAGTTCTTTGGTTTATATTCTAGTCAATGGATTTTTGCAGTAATAACCTTTGGGAACTAGAAAAAATGTTAAGGCTAAATTCAGGATCAACTTTATAAATTCGATAGCCTGCAAGCTTGTACAATTCTAAAGCTTCTTTATTACTATCCAAAACATGAAGATAAATATCCTTAAAACCCCACGATCGTACTTTTTGATCCACTGCTGTTAAAAGTTTTAGGGCTATCCCTTTTCGTCGCCATTGTGGATGGACTGCGAGGTTAGAAATATAGGGCTGTTGGGATGTTTCCCAATTTAGCCAATAAGAGTGATTAGTGGGAATAGGTCTAATGCTAATTTCAAGGGTGGCGATCGCTTCAAAATTTATCCCAGAAGTTGCCACCAAGCAAGCATAGTAAGGATTAGAGTCTAAAAGCCTTACTCCCAAGTCTAAGGAAATTGACCATACAGCTAATGGGTAAAGCCACTGGGGACATTGGTGATAAAAGCTAGTTACCAAAATATGTGTAACCTTGGGGACATCCCTTTGCTGCCCTAGACGAATCTGAAAAGATGAACTTTTATTTTGATTTGGCTTAGTATGATCTGGCACTTTAATACTACGGTGATAATCTAATTCAGCTTTAAGGTTTAATTAAAGAGCTGGAATTAGGGTGCTTTAATTAGGGTATTGTATCGTTAATTTTCATGTTCCATCCCCGTAAGCAATTTGGGCAACATTGGCTAAAAAGTGATAAAGCTTTGGCTAAAATCCTCAGTGCCGCAAATTTACAGCCAACCGATCGCATTCTTGAAATTGGGCCAGGCACAGGTATTCTCACGGTTAAGCTTTTACCTGAACTGCGATCGCTCGTAGCCATAGAAATAGATCGAGATCTTTGTGTCAGCCTCCGCCAGAAATTCGCTAGTCCCATTCTTGAACAAAAATTAGAACTAATTGAAGGTGATATTCTGAGCCTGCCTTTACCAAATGATTGCAATAAGGTTGTTGCCAATATTCCTTACAACATTACTAGTCCGATCTTAGAAAAGCTCCTTGGAACGATTAGCCAGCCTGTGCAGCAGTTTGAGCAGATTGTGTTGCTAGTCCAAAAGGAAATTGGCGATCGCATAGTAGCAAAAGCAGGACATAAGGCATACGGAGCTATGAGTGTAAGGGTGCAATATTTAGCAGAATGTAAGTTTATTTGTGATGTTCCAGCCAAGGCTTTTATGCCACCGCCCAAGGTTGATTCGGCAGTGGTGTGTTTATTTCCGCGATCGCCCGCACAACCAGCCTCCGATCCAAAATTTTTAGAAACTATAATTAAGCTTGGTTTTGCTACTAAACGTAAAATGTTACGCAATAATCTAGGCTCGGTAGTTGAACGCGATCGCCTCGTAAATATTTTGGAAGAAATGCAAATTAATCCACAGGTTCGAGCCGAAGACTTGAGCGTAGAGCAATGGATTCAGCTAAGTGAATGCCTAAAATCAGTGGAGCCAATTAGTTTAGAAGGCGATCAATCATCAATCCAAATCTAAAAATACAACTTGATATGCAAACTCCATATCTGCTTCATATTCTCGGCATCAAGCTTTGATAAATGTCCAATCTTTGTAATTAACATAAAAGTGCTGTAACTCTTTGCTCAACTGAAGTAGTCGCCATTGACTATATTGAAGAAGATGAGCTTGTAAAGATTTTAGAGGTCTGAAACTATGGAATATTATTTATATCGATTTTTCTTGACGTAGGAGAGGTTTTACAGTTAAGTGTAAGCAAGATTATTTCATCCTAATCTATAAATTTGGGATGTAAGTACATAAAATAAGTTCTTAAAATGCTTGCTTTCATTGTTTCATTAGTTATTTTTGCGGGAATATTTACCCTATTTAGTCTGGGGCTAAATTTACAGTGGGGGTTTGCGGGGCTAGTTAACTTTGGTCACGTGGCGTTTATGACCGTGGGTGCATACAGTACCGTCCTTTTAAGCTTAAATGGCGTGCCTTGGTTTCTAGCTTTAATCATTGCCTCTGGCTTATCAGCATTTTTGGGCTTAATCATTGCCGCAATTACCCTGCGCCTCCGAGATGACTATTTAGCGGTCGTGACCATTGGCGTATCCGAAATTATCCGCTTAATTACTAAAAATGAAGAATGGCTAACTAGAGGCACAAGAGGAATTCAAAGCTATCCGATCCCTTGGGCAAAGATGGTAGCGATCGAGTATCAAAAGCCTCTACTAGCTGCACTATTGCTATTTGTAATTGTTATTATTTATTGGCGACTGGAATGGCTGGTGCGATCGCCTTGGGGACGAGTTCTCAAAGCAATTCGTGAAGATGAAGAAGTAGCAAAGGCTTTGGGTAAAAATGTGTTTTGGTATAAAGTCCAAGCTTTTGTGATTGGGGGGGCGATCGCAGGCATTTCTGGCTCATTTTATGCGTGGCAACTTACAACTATTTATCCTGAATCCTTTGCCCAAGAATTAACTTTTAGGGGATGGACAACCGTAAGCATTGGAGGCGCAGGTAGTAACCTAGGCACGATCTTAGGCGCAATCATATTTGAACTATATAACGTGCTTCCGAGATTTTTACCCGACGCGATCCGACTAGATGGCGGAAGGTTTGAAGCAATTCAACGGATGCTAATTGGCTTAACCCTAATTTTGCTGATGGTATGGCGACCTCAGGGCATTTTAGGTAACAAAGATGAATTGACGTTAAACCGATAGTATGTCAATAGGCTAAGATAAAGTACTCAACAGCCAACCAACAAATTCAATCAGGTTCATCAAAGTAATACAAAATGAAAGTCACCGTAGAGAAACTCCCTGCCAGCCAAGTTAGTTTTGACATCGAAATTGAGGGAGAGAAGTCCCAAGCCATTTACGATCGCA
>JBBQHY010000181.1:0-5371 GCA_038324415.1 Pseudanabaenales cyanobacterium
AACCTGGACAATTAATTAAATTCTGAGTGCGTATACAGGTAATTCTTTCAGATTGGGCGATCGCTGAATTTGCCGATATGAAGCTCATTAAGAGGATAGTAGCTGCAGATAGGATAGGTGATTTCATGCTTTAAGACTCTAATAAATTATTTTGTTTCAATATTGATCTTGACAATCTGGGGGTGCATTTCCTGTATAAGTTGTGTGAATTGATGAAATTTATTATAAAACTTAGGAAAAATGGACTTCACAGCTTCAGTGACAGTCTTACAGAAATTTTTGAGAGGCTTTTTATCTGGTGAACGAAAGATTAAATTCCATACTATGGCGATTATAAAAAAAGAGTTTTAGTTTTCAGCAAAAGCCTGTTTGGAAATCGCTTCCTGTTTATTTAATAGCTGATTACGCTTCAAATCATTTTCCGTAAGGCGGAGGGCAAATTGAGAATCCTATAATTTGGCTTTGATCTGAGAAGTGGCTTGTTCGCGATTACCACCAACTATCTTCTGCAAATTTGCTACTGCGGCATTAAGATCGTCTTGAGACTCAACTAGTTGAAAAGTACTTTTCTTTCTTATTGTCCTTTCTATCAAAACTAGAATTCCCATTCCTATTTCTATCTTCAGAGCTATTAGAGACTTCATTTTTAACATCTTTTACTTTTTTATTGTCTTTTTTATTAAAAGTAGAATTCCTATTCCTGTTTATAGCTTCAGGACTGTTGGCAATCGCATTTCTGACATCTTCAATGTTTCCGCCATTAATGATCGAATTACGATACGCTAGCAAGCCCGCAGGATCGGCATTTCGTCCCAAGTATTGTTGGTATATGTTATTGATAGCTCGATCTATATCTCGTAAATTGTTATTTGAATTATTACCATTTCTGTTTCTAGCTTCAGAACTATTGGCAATAGCGTTTCTCACATCTTCAATGTTTCCACCATTAAGGATTGAATTACGATACGCTAGCAAGCCCGTAGGATCGGCATTCCGTCCTAAGTATTGTTGGTATATGTTATTGATAGCTCGATCCAGATCTTGTCTATTATAATTAGAATTATTGCTGTTAGAACGATAATTGAATCTTCCATAACCTGGACAATTAATTACATTTTGAGTGCGTATACAGGTAATTCTTTCAGATTGGGCGATCGCTGAATTTGCCGATATGAAGCTCATTAACAGGATAGTAGCTGCAGATAGGATAGGTAATTTCATGCTTTAAGACTCTAATAAATTATTTTGTTTCAATATCGATCTTGACAATCTGGAGGTGCATTTCCTGTATAAGTTGTGTGAATTGATGAAATTTATTATAAAACTTAGGAAAAATGGACTTCACAGCTTCAGTGACAGTCTTACGAATATTATTAAGAGGGTTTTATCTTGTGAACAAAAGATTGAATTCAGTACTATAGCGATTATAAAAAAGGGAGTTATGGTCTTCTCTTTCTTAAAAGCTGGGGTTTAAAAGCTGAGTTTTGGAATCCTATGGATTGACAGTGTGGTTTTAGGATCTCACGCTTATGCTCCTCATTTCCCAGTTGGAACATCAAAACTGGCATAACCTGGGCAACTAACCATGTTTTGATCGCGAAAGCAAGTTATTTTTACAGGTTGTGTAACTAATGGATTGGTAGTTGCTAAGTTGTTATTATTACTCTCGGTTCGATAGTTAAAACTAGGAGAGCCTGGGCAACTAATTAAATTTTGATCGCGAAGACAAGTAATTCTCTCAGCTTGAGCGATCGCTGAACTTGCGGATACAAGGCTCATTACAAGGATAGTAGCTGTAGATAGGATAGGTAATTTCATGCTTTAAGACTCTAATAAATTATTTGTTTCTACATTAACCTTGACAAGCCATAGATTCATTCCTTGGTTGAATTGCATGAATTGATTAATTTCGATACAAAACTTATAAAATCACCTCCTGACATTTATAGGGTCAAAAAAATATCATTTAGCTATGGACAGTAGTTAATCACTTTTATGAAGGAATATTAGCTTGGGTCTTAGGAGGTAGAAGTAGTAAGAAGATAAGCATAGATAAACTGATAATAAAAAAATGGTCGCAGGGCGAAGCCCAGTTATGCTTTGACCTTGAGTTTTACCTGAACCTATTGAGGCAATTAAACTAGGTTTGCTAATTCAAAGTACACAATTAACAACAATAATTTGTGGGAATTTTTTTAATTATCGGCATGGGAAATTTAAAGAGTATTTATTCGATCTGATAAATTTCAGAAATAATCAATTACAGATCTATTCACTAGATTCTCTTGTAGAGTGCTTTCCTAAAAACCTTTATAGCAACTTGTTTATAGAGCGATAATGATTAGCGTTCTTAATACCATGATTATTAAGACTAATCTAAAAACTGGAGTAATTGTAATCACAAACTTATGTAGAGGGATCGATAAATTTTGCTGTAGTCAAGCTGTTGTGTTGGTTCGATTTCTAAGCCTTTAATTTGCGATCGCCCAAAGGCATATTCATTATTTTGCCAGAGGGGAATAAACGGGACGTCACGGGCAAGGATTTCTTGAATTTTAGCTAGTAGAGCAGAACGTAGTTGGGGGTTCGATTCCCGTCGTTGCTGGGCAATTAAATCATTAATTTCAGGATTATAATAAAAAGATCCTTGGTATTGCGATCGCCCCTTAATACATCCTTTTTCCAAACTACCTCGATCGCAGGTTAGGAAAGGTTGTAGAAAATTATCTGGATCGAAAATATCGGGAACCCAGTCTAAAAAGAAGGTAGGATATACGCCCTGATCGAGATAGCTGTAAGCAGTGGTTGTATCAACTTTTTCCAGTTTAATTTCTAAAATTTTACCGACATCTCGGGCGATCGCAGCTTTAAGGGTACTTAAAACTAAATCTCCATTACCTGCATATTTAGGTGCATACCAAAAACTGACTTGAGCGGGTTTAGCATCACTGTATCCCGCTTCGGTTAAAAGTTGTCGGGCTAATTTGCCGTTTCCATCTCCATTGAGATTTTGAAAAGTGGGTTGAGAATCACTGAGAGTTTTGGGAACAAGGCTATACAAAGGAATGCGCTGATTTTGAAAAACTCGTTCCGATAACAAAGGGCGATTAATGGCGGCAGCGAGCGCTTGGCGGACTTTAAGATTATCCAAGGGCGGTTGGCGCACATTTAACACCATATATAGAATGACGGAACCTTGATTAGAAGCAATTTTCCAGCCTTGCTTTTTGGCATTTACCTCTAAATTATGAATCTGGGCGGGACTGAGGGTTTGCCATGCCACATCAACACCACCAGTTTTGAAAGAGTTTAATAAATTGGCATTGGAGGATATAAATTGCAAGTCTATACCTTCGTTTTTCGGCTGATCTCCCCAATATTTAGGAAATGGATTGAGCCTTAAAATATTGCCTTCAATGTATTCTCCTACTTGATATACCCCTGTCCCGATCACTTTATTTGGAAGAAATCCTTCTGTATTTTTATAGGCTGTGGGTGAAATGGCGGCGGCTCCTGTAAATGCCAAGAGTTTTGGGAAAAATTGTAATCGTTCCTTCAGTTTAATTTCTAGTTCCGTAGGACTAAGAGCTTTAACCGAAGTCACAATATCTGCCAACAAAAAGGAAGGAGAACCACCTAACTTAATAAACCGATTTAAAGAGAATGCCATCGCCTCCGCATTGAAATCCGTACCATCATGGAACATGATTCCAGTCTTGATCGGAATCTGGTATGTTAATCCATCTGCACTAATTTTCGGGAAATCAGCAGCTAATTGCGGGATTAAGTCAGTGGTTCCAACTTTGTAGGTATAGAGGCGATCGCACACATTAAATAAAACATTCCCTGAAATTAAATCGTAGGCATCGGCAGGATCGAGGGTGCGTATGGTGCTGGTGGTACCGATTGTGATTCGGGGATTTTCATTGATTTGAGAAAGACTAGGGCGAAAATAGAGATACACAAATAGGCCGCTCAACAATAAGCCAAGCAGCCATAGACCAAAATATTTAATTACAGTTTTCAGCCTCGGCATCCTAGCTACAAGCTACAGGTTCACCTACTTCTGTAGGAGTTGCACAGGAAGTGCCACAGCTACAGGACTTACTGGCATTGGGGTTACGAAAGCGAAAGCCTCCACCCATAAGGTCTTCGGTATAATCTAGCTCCATACCTTGCAGTTGGGGTAGATAGCTATCGTTGATTACGATTTTTACGCCGTTGCAGTCATATTCGTGATCTTGATTTGCTAATTCTTGGGGAAAATCCATCATATAGGAAAGACCAGAACATCCACCTTGCTTAATCCCTACCCGCAAAGGTGCAGTGGTATCACGTTGGGTTTGCAAGTTTTTAACTCTGGCGATCGCTGAATCAGTAAGAGTAATCATAGTTCTTTGGCTAATTGTCTATCTTTATTGTTAAGTTAATTATAGTGGTGAGAACTGCCTCACCCAATCAATTTTAATTAATCGTTATCTGTCCCTATTCTAAGATCACTAGAGCAATACTAGCTGCTGCAACATTGGTAAAACCTGCCACCTTTGCTACTTTATAAATTGGGCTGGTCAATGGACATTTATGTAATCCGAAAAATCTCACAACTTTGTCAGATATCAAACCTGCCTTGAAGTGGAAATCTCTGTGACTCTTAATGGCTGAATAGAGTAAGGATTTATTTTTGCAAGTCATATATTTAAGAAATTTTAAGTTTAGTAATTTACACTTAACATTATATATCCGCTCTCAGAATTTCCTAAGCCTGGGGTAACCACTAAAAAGTTGAGTTAATTCCTTAACTAATTTCTTAAGCAATAGTAGATGATAGTAGCTGCTATATTTTTATAGGTTTTTTACTTTGCGATCGCCCCGTTTATTTTCTCTAGGCAAGATTATTCTAGGACTCACAACTCTGACCGCAGTAGGATTAGGAGTCGGCTTAGCCCAAATTGTACCTTTACAAAGTTTTGACTGGGGCGGATTAATTAGCGGTCGTAATCCTCAAGAAGTATTTGCCGAAGGTTTAGGGCGGAGACTCACTGAATCCTATCAAATTTTAGTGATGGGCATAGATGGAGCCGATGGATTCAAGGGACGCAGTGACACTATGCTCTTGGTCAGGTTCGATCATAGCGATCGCCGTATTAATATCCTTTCTATTCCCAGAGATACTAGAGTTAAAATTTCCAACTATGGCTATAACAAAATCAATGCGGCTAATGTGTTTGGTGGCGCAAATTTAGTAATAGAGACTGTTCAACGCAAATTAAATGGGGTCAAAATTGATCGCTATGTCAGATTAGATAGCTCGGGGTTAGATGAAATTATTGATGCGATCGGTGGTGTGGAAGTAGATGTGCCGAAGGTGATG
>JBBQHY010000182.1:0-5361 GCA_038324415.1 Pseudanabaenales cyanobacterium
CGATCCGCCCAAGAGATGCCCCGTCATCGATTTAGTTCTCTTTTATTTTGCAGCACAGTGACATGGGTAAAATTGAGGGTGAAGGCTGGGTGGCTCCTGAATCAATTATTCAACGCTATTGGGTCATGGATGATAAGCAGCTTAGAACTGGGTTTCAGACCGCATATAAACAAAGTGATGATTGCTATCACCTTTGCAATGCTGTTATTGCTGGCTCATCCTTTGTTTCTAATATGGAAGCAGTCCTAACTCGCTCCTTAGGCTAGAACTATTTCTGAGGAGTCTGAGACGGTAGATTTTGGAATTTGGGGGTAACTAATTCACCAAAGCGATCGTCAGGGGGCCAGTAACGAAAAGAAGCCCTCCCGACAATATTTTGTTCAGGTAAAAATCCCCAAGCATGGGAATCAAGGCTGTTGTTACGGTTATCACCCATCATCCAGTATGTATTGGGAGGCACTGTAAAGCTCAAGTTCTTACCATTTTGGTTTACTTCATTTGGCACAAAGCAAGCTTGACATTCAGCAGGATCGGCAGTGGGTAGAGTATAGTCGGGAGCTTCTCTGATGTAAGGTTCAGTTAGGGGCTGATTGTTTATAAATACCTTACCTTCACGAATGGAAATGCGATCGCCAGGTAAGCCAATCAAACGCTTAATATAAACAAGGCTAGGATCGGGAACGGCTTTGACCGCAGGAGGGTTAAAAACTAAGACCTCACCCCGTTCTGGCTTGCGAAATTTATAGGAAATCTTTTCAATAATTAGGCGATCGTTAATTTGCAGAGTCGGCTCCATAGAGCTAGAGGGAATGTAACGAGGTTCTGCGATAAAAGTTCTTACGCCAAAGACAATCATGCCCGCCACTGCTAGGGTTGGCAAATATTCTTTAGCCAGATTAGAAAGTTTCGATTGAGTTGATTTCGATTGATCTGAGTCCATATTATTTTGAGCGAGCAGAGCCAATTAAAACATTACCACTACCGCCTAGGTTGAACTCGGCATGAATTGCCCGTAAAGCCTCGACAGCCATATCTTTCCTCACCACACAGCTAACTTTAATTTCCGAGGTGGCAATCATTTCAATATTAATATTTGCGTGAGCCAAGGCACTAAACATTCTAGCTGCAATTCCTGGATGATGAACCATGCCTGTTCCTACTATACTCACTTTGGCGATCGCCCTGTTGCTAATTACATCAAGGTATCCTAGCTTAGACGCAGCCTGTTGCAAAACTGTTTCTGCCAAGTGTAAATCCGAGCTAGGAAGTGTAAAAGCAATATCGTTAGCATCTTGATCGGGCTGAGATTGAATGATCATATCCACACATACCCCCCGCTCTGCCAATTGTTGGAGTAAACCTGCGGCAATTCCAGGGCGATCTGGAACTCGTAAAATTGCCAATTGTGCCTGATTTTGATCTAAAGCTACTCCTTTGACGGGAATATTGAACTCTGAAATACTGACGGGAATAGTACTAAAGGCATCAATGATGGGAACATCAAAATCTTTTTGCAAAGTGGCGATCGCCTTCTCAGAGTCACTATCGGCAATTACACAACTGACTTTAATCTCCGATGTAGAAATTAATTGAATATTAATCCCTGCCTCGGCTAAAGCTAAAAACATCTTGGCAGCAATTCCTGGTCTACCGACTATGCCCACGCCCACAATACTAACTTTAGAAATCTGAACTTCAATCATAATTTCCTTGGCACCTAAATTTAGGCTTTTGACCAGAGTTTGAGATCGCTCTACATCTTTTTTGCCCACCGTAAAAGCAATGTCATTAAAAGTTTCATTAATACTTTGATAATCTTGGGTTTGATTACCTTGATCTTGTTTGCGAATAGACTGCACAATTAAATCCACATCTATACCTGCCTCGGCAAAGGCACCAAAAATTTTAGAAGCAACCCCAGGGCGATCGGGAATTTGTAATAGGGCAATTTTTACCTGATCTCGATCAATACACACCCCATCCACAAATCTATTTACTTCTAAAGCCTGAAGATTGCCACTCACAAAAGATGGAGCAGTCACAATCGTCCCCCCATCATCCAGCCAACTTGATCGCACTGCCAACTTCACACCAAAATTTCGAGCAATTTCCACCGCCCTCGGATGTAAAACCTTTGCCCCTAAGCTTGCCAGTTCTAGCATTTCATCGCAGCTAATTTCATTGAGAAGTTGAGCATTGGGTACCAATCGGGGATCGGTGGTTAAAACTCCTGGCACATCTGTATAAATTTCACACAAGTCAGCTTGAATTGCCGCCGCGATCGCCACCGCCGAAGTATCCGAACCACCTCTTCCTAGGGTTGTAATTTCGTGGGAGTTTTCTGCTACTCCTTGAAAGCCAGCGATTACCACAACCTTGCCATGATCAAGTTCCGATTTAATTCGTTTACTTTCGATCGCTAAAATTCTTGCTCTTGTGTGAATATCTTCTGTAACTATACGAACTTGATGTCCTGTGAGTGCGATCGCCTGAACCCCAATTGTCTGTAGTGCGATCGCCACTAGGGAAATGCTAATTTGTTCCCCCGATGCCAGTAATAAATCTAGTTCTCTTTCACTTGGCTGCTCGGAAAGGGAATTTGCCAATTTCACCAAACTATCGGTAGTCTTACCCATTGCCGAGACCACAACAACGACTTGATTACCCTGATTTACGGTTTTTTTAATGCGATCGCTTACGGCTTTAATTCTGTCGGCATCAGCTACAGAGGAACCACCATATTTTTGAACAATTATTGCCATCTATGAAATTTTCGAAAAAGAATTAATCTGAAGATTACTCAGGTTGATTACTATATCAATTTTTATTCCTGCGATTTCTATTTTGCAAAGATTAAGTAGAGAAAAATATTTAAGGTTGACTTGATTAATCTTAAATTAAGCTAGAAGTAATTTCAGGACTATTTAAAATATGAAAATTGGTGTACCCACAGAAATTAAAGACCAAGAGTTTAGAGTTGGATTAACTCCTGCGGCGATCGCAAGTTTGGTCAACAAATCCCATCAAGTCAAAGTTCAAAAGGGTGCAGGCATTGGCTCAGGATTTAGTGATGCCGACTATTTAGCAGCAGGTGCAGCATTAGTAATTGATGCTGAAGAAATCTATGCCCAAGACATGGTAGTGAAAGTCAAAGAGCCGTTACCCAGTGAATACGACCTCATCCATCCTAATTTAATTTTATTCACCTATTTACACCTCGCCGCCGATCGCACTTTAACAGAAGCTTTACTCAAATCCCAAGTCTGCGGCATTGCCTACGAAACCGTGCAAACTCCCAACGGGCAGTTACCTTTACTTACGCCTATGAGCATTATTGCGGGGAGATTGGCAGTACAGTTTGGGGCGCATTTTTTAACTCGACAACAGGGAGGTAGGGGGGTTTTACTCGGTGGCATTCCAGGCGTGCGATCGGGGCGAGTGGTGATTATTGGTGGTGGCATTGTCGGCACAGAGGCAGCCAGAATTGCTGTGGGCATGGGGGCAAGGGTGCAGATTTTAGATGTAAATATCGATCGCCTCGGTGAGTTAGAACAAATTTTTGGGTCAAGGGTGGAATTATTAATGAGCAATCCCAGTAATATTTCGGAAACTGTGAGGGATGCAGATTTAGTAATCGGTGCAGTCTTAATCGCTGGAAGAAAAGCCCCAACTTTGGTCTCAAAATCCTTAGTTTCAGAAATGCGATCGCACTCCGTAATTGTCGATGTCGCCGTCGATCAGGGCGGTTGTATTGAAACCATGCACACCACTTCCCATACCAATCCTGTGTTCGAAGCTGAAGGAGTCCTGCACTATGGCGTTCCCAATATTCCTGGGGCAGTGCCTTGGACATCTACTCAGGCTTTGGTTAATGTCACTTTCCCCTATGTCATGGCGATCGCTAACCACGGACTCGCAGCCTTAGATCTCGATCCAGTTTTAGCCCAAGGCTTGAATGTCAATAAAGGTAAAATTATCCATCCTGCGATCGCAGCAACTTTTCCAGATTTAACCTAATTATTTTTCTTTGCGATCGCCTAAATCTGCTAATTTATGGGGGTGCGATTTGGACTTAGAATTATGCCAGCAACAAAGCGATCGCCCCTCTTTTTAGCTTAAAAATCTAAAGTACAATTATCAAAATGAATTCGCTAAAGGCGTGCAATTTTCTTGAATAGGCAAAACTTTCAAAATTTAGCAGAAATACGCCTTAGAGAAGCAGAAGTGCTACTTAACAACAATCAATATTCTGGTGCTTATTACCTAAGTGGCTATGTTGTTGAATGTGCTTTGAAAGCTTGTATTGCCAAAAATACCAGACAATTTGATTTCCCTGATAAAGACAAGGTTCTTAAGAACTATACCCATGATTTAAAAAGCCTTGTTATTGCTGCTGAACTTGATACGCAGCTACAATCTCAGCGAAATACTATAAACTTTGAATCCTATTGGTCTGTTACGAAAGATTGGACTGAGAAAAGCAGATATGATATTCATAGCCAACAAAAAGTAAGGGATATTTATTTAGCAATTAGTGATCCTAAATAATGGAGTTTTAAAATGGCTACAGCAACATTGGTAGGTCAAGAGATCGAAGAAGGTCAAAAATTAATTGATGCTTTAAACGAAGCAAAATTATCAATTGATTCAGCCCCTTGGTTATATACCTCAGACTCTGAAACATGGCGGTTAATGCTTGCTTCACCTACGTGTGATAGCAAAGGATCTCTTGAAGCCTATAAAGAAATATTACCTATATTTCATCAAGTTAAACCTAAGTTAAAAATTGACTGGACATCCCTTGTCGCTGTCAGTCCAACCCATGATTTAATTAAAGCCTTGAGGCAGTTACAAATAGGTTGGGATATTGATTTATCGAGTAAACGACTTACTAATAATATGCTCGACATAATGTTAATTGAAGATAGTTATATTTATCAAATTAAATAATTTTACCTCCTTGCTAACTCTCAAATAAAACCTTTTTTAGATTTAACTTAACTATTTTTCCTTGCGGTATCCTAAATCTGCTAACTGATGGGGATGCGATCGCCAATTGGATTGAACTTTTACAAATAGTTCTAGGTGTACTGTGCCAAACACGAGCTTTTGCATTTGCAGGCGGGCTTGGGTGCCAATTTCTTTGATCATTGCGCCTTTCTTGCCAATTAAAATCCCCTTTTGAGAATCTCTTTCTACATGAATAGTTGCCATTACTCCCGTCATTTTTTCTTGCTCATCAACTTTGTCAATGCTCACAGCTACAGAGTGCGGAATTTCTTCACGGGTAAGCATCAAAATCTGCTCTCTAATTAGCTCCGCCATGATAAATCGTTCGGGTTGATCGGTTACTAGTTCTGG
>JBBQHY010000183.1:0-5349 GCA_038324415.1 Pseudanabaenales cyanobacterium
TATCGTGAGCCATTTCGGGCGGCTCTCAATCGCTATAGTGCTCTTAAGCAGGAATGGCAAATTTTGATCCAAAGCGATCGCATCAGAAACTCAAAGGATGATCTAGCTAGTTGGCAAAAACAAATTGAAGTTGTAGATCGAGCTTTAATCGAGCTTAATCGCAACCCCAATCGGAGTAATCTAAACCTAGCTCAAACTGCTTTAGATAATATCTCTACGAATTTAGGTAAATGGATGAGTTTGGAAAACCGCTATCGAGTTACAACGTGGTCAAATCGTCTAGATGCCATTAGTGCAATTTTACGGTTTGGAGATCGGACGGTAATTGCCCCCAAACTTCCCACAGCTAGAACCATTACTCAATAACTAACCCCATAAAATTTAATAACTAGAAGAAAAATGTTAATTCGTAAACTTTATGAATGTGAGGAATTTATTGCAGGCGATCGCACGATCCTCCGAGAATTACTTCATCCTGATAAGCAGCCCCTAAAATTAGGCTATAGTCTTGCCCATGCGATCGTGGCAGTTGGGGATATTTCTCAACCCCATTCTTTAACCACGTCAGAGGTTTACTACATTCTGAGTGGCGTGGGAGAAATGTATATTGCGGGCGATACTCAAACTGTAGAGGCTGGTGATGCTATTTATATTCCCCCTGATGCCAAGCAGTTTATTACCAACACTGGTTCAGAACCGCTGGTCTTTATTTGTATAGTTGATCCAGCATGGCGTAAGGAAGATGAGACAGTTTATGCATGAAATATTTACTTTAACTGACGAGTATATTGCCCTATGTGATCTATTAAAAGTATGTGGATTTGCCGATAGTGGCGGGGCTGCTAAATATATGATTTCCCAAGGTCATATTGATGTCAATGGCGTCACTGAACTGCGAAAAACTTGTAAAATCTATGACGGATTTAAAGTTAGTGGCTGGGATTTCACCATTGATGTAGTTAAACCTACTTAGTATGCTTAACTCTTGTTTGTCTACATCTACCTTAAGAAATAAATTTTAGGTGACATTCACTACAAAAACTAAAGGGTTAATGGCTACAGACTATTAAATCTACGATTAATAAATAAAGGTAAAGATAATTATGCGTAAGCAGCTATGGTGGCGTTTGTTGAGTTTGGCGATCGCAACAATGCTTTTGGCAATATTTGGTTCATCTACGATACCTCCAGTAGTTGCTGCTGATCCGCCTACATTAAATTCACTAGCTACCAATACTCAGTCTTTACAAATTTCTGTAGATACAGTGTGGGTATTGATAACTGGATTTTTAGTGTTTTTTATGCAAACTGGTTTTGCCATTTTAGAAGCAGGATTAGTCAGACAAATTTCCGTAGTTAATACACTTCTAGAAAACTTTATTGATGCTGGAGTTACGGCCTTGGCATGGTGGGCTACGGGGTTTGCGATCGCCTTTGGATCTAGCTCATGGGGACTATTTGGGACAGATAACTTCTTTCTAAGTAATGCCATAAGCTTTAGCGACGGTAATATCATTTACGCTATGGGAGCGCCGGGTTCGAGTGCAGGAGTTAGCACCTTTACGTTATTTTTCTTCCAATTTGCCTTTGCTGCCACCGCTAGTACGATTACCACAGGAGCAATGGCAGAACGCACGGATTTTATCGGTGACTTAATCTACGCTACGCTCATGGGCGCCTTCAGCTATCCAATCATTGTGCATTGGGTTTGGAATAGTGGAGGCTGGTTAAGTAAACTAGGATTTATGGATTTTGCAGGTAGCTCGGTCGTGCATACAGTTGGAGGTTGGACTGCTATTGTTGGGGCGTTTTTACTTGGCCCGAGACCTGATCGCACTTGGGGTGAAATCCCAGCACCACACAACTTGTCTTTAGCTACCCTTGGTACCATGATTTTGTGGTTTGGGTGGTTTGGGTTTAATCCAGGTTCAACTCTAGGAACTTCTAATCATGGGCTAATTGGCTTAATTACTGTAAATACCGCCCTCTCTGGCGCTGCTGGATCAATTTCAGCTCTGTTATATGTATTTTTCCGTACAGGTAAATGGAATCTATTTTGCTCTCTTAATGGCTCCTTGGCGGGGCTAGTGGGTATAACAGCGGGGTGTGCTTTTGTGGCACCTTGGGCATCGGTACTAATTGGCTTAGTAGCAGGTGTTTTGGTAATCGTAGTTGTTGACTTTATTGAGTCTTTGGAGATAGATGATCCTGTAGGGGCATTTGCTGTTCACGGTAGTTGCGGTATGATGGGAACTTTGGCGATCGGCTTTCTAGGGCAAGCAGAGCTGACAGTGAACAAAAAAGCAGGGTTGTTTTTAGGAGGTGGGTTTGATTTATTAATGGTGCAGGGAGTTGGAGTTTTAGCAATTGTTACTTTTACAACTGTTTTTGCGTTTGTGATGTTCACAGCCTTAAATTTATTCGGACGACTTCGAGTTCATACAGATGCGGATAAGGTAGGAATTGATGTCTATGAGCACGGCGCCTCCGCTTATCCTGATATTTATCCTATCGATCATTTAGTAGGCAGTGGGGAAGATGAATATAGTTGACATCTTTCTCCGTTAAATCAAAAAATTCCCAAGACTCACGATATAGATTTTCTACTTCGCTGAGTCTTAACTCGTCCATTACAAGTCCCAACAACCCTCTTCCTCAATAGCGTGCTAGTTAACTTTTTTTGAGGTTCTCAGGGTTTTTTCTAATAAAAATACCGAAGGATAGCTTTCCGTAGGACGCCCATAGACTATGGGGAAATAGCCCAAAGCTTGACGCACTTCACGATTAGTAATGCTATGCAGGGATCGTTTTTCAGTAATTGCCTTAGCCATAGCGATCGCTAGTCCTTCCCCCACAGATACATTAAATTCCACAATCCGACCTGCGGCTTTGCCTAGTCCACCAAATCCAGAGGCAGGACTCAAAACTGCGAGATTTTGGCGTTCTTGGGGTAAAGTGTGGCGAAATCCATAGTTAAATGTCGGAATTTTATATAAATTTAATTTTTTAAGTCCTTTGCTAACTACTCTTGCCCCAAACCCTTTAATTCCGCCTCGGACATCTAGGTGATAGGAAAATGTTCCTAGGGCATCTTCTGCTTCTACTCCCCCTTTAGTCATTATGGTTGCAGATAGTTCTTCTATAGGATTAGCGATTTGGGATGAACCACGAACGTATAACTCTCTCATAACTTCAACTTTATTTGCTCCGAGGTTACGGAAGAATTTTTTGACTTTGTCAGCAAACTCCAACATATAGGGTTCAGGTTTGGCACCGTTATCCGTGAGTTTTTGGGAATCTTCGGCATTAATAAAAAACAGCAGGGCATTAAAGCTCAGTCGATTATCTAAAACAGCAATATTTGGGCGATCTAAAATGGCTCTGGAGTTTTGGATAGCGATCGCATTTTGACCATGAAAGGCGGTTGTTAATGCCAAGGATCTGACATCAGCCGAGTCATCGGTACCTTGATACATTGTTCTTGGGACTCCCTCTACAGTAAACATAGTAGATAGAATTTGGCTTTTACGGATAGGATCATATCCACTTGCAGCTTGCAACCATTCTTGAGCTTCTATATCCTTTGGATTTTGAAATCTGCGAATGAGCTTTAGTTCAATCTCGGCTAGTCGTTGAATACTTAATCCGTAGGTTTCAAATATTAGTCCCACACTCAGGCTACTCTCAGGTAACCCCAACGAGCTAAACCCTGTCAACATCTTTACCCCAGCCATTTTTGCCATTTCTCCGCCTTGGCTAGCATCAATAAACTGTTGGGCTGTATATTCTTGCTCCACTAACCCACTCTTTCCAATCGTGGTGATACTACATACTGTATTTGCGGCGGTCGTAACTGCTTGCAGATTTATGTTCCCAATTACATTAATTTTACCCTGGGCTAGAGCTTTCTTAAATGCGGCGTTTGCCTTAAATCGATCAATAGCGATCGCTTCAGTTTTGGACATATCTAGAAACTCTTGATAGAGTTGGCTAGCTGCAGCAAATCTTCCTAGCTGCGCTCTCATATCCTTTGGTACTTGGTTGCGATCGAGATACTCCAATCCTCCCCGCACAATATGCCCACCAATGCCAAGATTAATATTCCCTTCAGTAATTATTGCTACCTTTGCGGACTGATTACGTTTTTTAAGCTCCCGTTCGAGTTTAATCGCCGTCATGACTCCTGGGACTTCATCCCCATAAATAATGACATCGTAGGTTTGATTTTTATTTACAGGAACAGGGCAGGCGATCGCAGCTTGGACAGGGGTAGGATAAAAATGAGCAATGAGGGCAAAAAAAACTAAACTTACACTACGGATTTTCATGGTTTAGAGCTTGATTAGCATAAATTCGGGTTAGAAAAGTTTGCAAAATGATTCTCAAAAAAGACAGCCCCTAGATCAATCAAGGATTTGCTTTTTTTGTCCTTAGAATTTACGAAATTATTTGTCAAGCCTTACCTAAATTACCCTAACTTTCCCCAAAATTGACTTAACTACTGAATATAATTACCTGATAAATTGTCGTAAAAGTGATTAAAACCGATTGAAACCCTAATCTTTAATGATTTATTGGGTTTATAAATCTAAACTAAAATTAATTAAGAATTGCTATTGTTTAACAACTTAAATCAACGACTTAATCAACAATAGTCTGAACCTCAACATCGATAGTTCCTGGTTGAGTAATGCGAACAAACTTACGAGTTTCAATTTGCAAAGGTTCTCCGCAGCTAGGGCAGTAAAATTGGCTATTCAAGGTAGCTGTGGAACTATGCTCACACACAGGGCAATTACTGGTAACTACTCTGCGACTTACCCACCACTGTATAGCGATCGCCCCAATCACAGGAATTGCAAACAAAACGCCAATCAAAATAAATACGGAATTTATAATCCAACCCAATCCTAAAAAACTTAATCCCCATACAACTAGAAATGTCGTGAGCCAGAACCTTAGTCCGCTATAGCGATCGCCATTATTATTGTTATTGCCAAAGGTATAAAATCTCATTACCTGTACCCACTTTATGATTCTTTCCATCATACCTCCTCGACTTCAAGCTCAAAGTAGAGTTACCCGTTTTGGATAAGTACGGTTTTAAGGGATATTTTAAAGCTTTGGGTTTAGGGTGATCGCAATTTACTCTATGGTTTCGATAGATGGGAATTTGGCAAGGTGAAAGCTAATTCAGGTATACTGAGCAGTGGAATTAGGCAGCCATTTAAGTTTTAATTCAATTCAAGATTTTTAACTCAAGATTTATAAGTAGATAGAGAGGCGATCGCAAACTATGGTGATGATCGAAACAAAAGCAGAACGCATGGTCATAAATATGGGACCTCA
>JBBQHY010000184.1:0-5334 GCA_038324415.1 Pseudanabaenales cyanobacterium
TTTGGACTATTCATTGTGCCTAATTTTGTGGGCGTACCTTTAGGTCGAGGCAAACTCAGTAGGACTTTTTCTACATTTGCTGATTGTTGGGGAATTAAGATTATGGCATTAACTGGTGTCATCGACTCAATATAAACTGAACATCCAAAGATAGCGATCGCAATAACCGCAGCTTTACTAGCCTGAGAAGGTTGTAAGAATTTCATAAGAATTTGTAGCAAATTAAAATTGCTTGATTTTATCACTTGATGGGATTTACTATTTTTGACTACAGTATTTATTAACTTCAGCAACTAGGGGTATTTCTTGGGCAGTCAGAGTTTTAAGATTTTGTTGGGATTGAAGGAGCAAATTAGGGTTTTTTTCAGTTGAAGCTTCGGCAACTTGACGCGCAGACTGAGCCATAGACTTATATAACTGGGAAAATTTACTTTTCAATCCATCAAGGTTTTGATCCTTAATGGCGATCGCTTGAACCTTAAGATCTAGCTGGTCTAGGCTATCGGCAAGCTTGATAAATTGCATGGAGTTTTGAGCCACAGAGAGAGATTTAGCACTATTGGTAACTTGGGTAATCTGATTACAGTCACTTACTTTTTTAGCGTCTTGACAGCCAACTAAAACCAAGCTACTCAAAATAATGATCGGGATTAATGTGAAATATCTCGAAAAATAAGGCATTATTAACAATCTTGTTCAAATCAGGTTACAGAGCTAAATATAGAGTATGACTAGACTGTCAATTTGTATAGTGCAGGATTCTATTGATGGATTTGGACAATTTTACTAAGCACCTCCTAACCTAAGATTTACTAGCTTAAGATGGAATTAAATCCTAAATACATACCTATGACCTCAAACCCCTCAGTTCAAGATTTATCTCAAGATTTCACCTATCAAATGTCCGTAATGGCAGCAGTTGCCGCGGACGATCGCAAAGCTGAAGATATTATGGTCATTGCCGTTGGTGAAGTTTCAGTTCTAGCTGATTATTTTGTCATTGCCACAGGACGTTCTAAAGCCCAAGTCCGAGCGATCGCCAATGGGATTAAAGTCAAGATTTCCGAAGAGCTACATCGTGAACCGCTACGGATGGCAGGAGAAAGTGACGCAGGTTGGATTCTCCAAGATTACGGCGATGTGATTATTCACGTCATGATGCCCACAGAACGAGAATTTTATAGCCTAGAAGCCTTTTGGGGTCATGCTCCTAAGATTGATTTACTAGAAATTATTCCTCAGCCATCTGCGCCAGTCAATGTTCCTGCTTAGCACTAATTATCCTCAGAGATTGTGTAATTACCACTGGTTTCTGTACACTTCACTATGAAAGGGTAAAGAAAATATATTGTAAGGAAAAATATGAAAGTTGGCGATCGCATCTCTGTCAAAGAATCTATCAAAATTTATACTAACCCTAGTTGCAAAGGTGAAGCTTTTGATATTAAAGGCTTGGAGGGCGAGATTGTAGCAGTAATTACGGAATGGCATGGTAGACCCATTAGTCCCAACTATCCATATCAAGTCAAGCTTGGGGATAAATTTAAGGTGCATTTAGGCGATTACGAAATGGAGGCGATCGCTTAAGGACTTCAATAAAATCTCCAAAATCAGTAAATCTAGTTCTATAGACTTTGTGAAGATCGTCACAACAATTCTAAATAATTATTAAAATTAGATATATACAAAAGTTGATTTTTTTAATCTCTCTTTCTTTAACAAAAACTGTGAATTACTTCGATAAAATTCAAAATTACGATCATAAAGCGATCGCCCAACACTACAATCGTCGCCCTTGGATGGGAATTGGGCGTGTTCTTTCTGTAATTTATATGTTTGCAGGATTTCTATGGGGCTTAGTCTGGGACAAATTTACAAAGCAAGAAGCCAAAAATCAAACCAAACGGGCTAGACATCTTCTTCAAATCATTACTAAACTTGGACCTACTTACATCAAGGTAGGACAAGCCCTTTCCACCCGACCAGATTTAATTAGAGCCGATTTTTTAGCAGAATTAGTTAAGCTTCAAGATCAGCTTCCCGCTTTTCCTACACCCCAAGCCCGTCAGATTATCGAACGGGAGTTGGGAGAAACCATTAATGAAGTTTATCAATATATTTCTCCCACGCCTGTGGCTGCCGCCAGTTTAGGGCAAGTCTACAAAGCTACTTTAATGACAGGTGAAGAGGTGGCAATTAAAGTGCAAAGACCAAACCTCATTCCCACCATAACCCTTGATTTATATGTAATTCGCAAATTAGCAACTTGGGTTGCCCCATTTTTACCTTTAAATCTTGGTCAAAATCTAGATACTGTGGTCGATGAGTTTGGGGTCAAGTTGTTTGAAGAAATTGACTATGTGAATGAAGCCTCCAATGCTGAGAGGTTTGCTGGTTATTTTGCAGGCGATCGCCATGTTAAAGTCCCAGTTATATATCGCCGTTTTAGCACCCGTTACGTCCTGACAATGGAGTGGATTAATGGTATTAAGCTCACAGATACTGCCGCCATCAAAACCGCAGGACTGGATACGGATGAGTTGGTAAAAATTGGCGTACTAGCAGGAATGCGCCAGTTATTAGAGTTTGGATTTTTCCACGCCGACCCCCACCCTGGCAACCTATTTGCTACCTACGACGGGCGGATGGCTTATGTTGATTTCGGCATGATGGATCAGCTAGATCTCAGCACTAAAGAGCAATTGGTAGATTCTGTGGTGCATTTGATTAATAAAGACTATTTCCAACTCGGGCAAGATTATGTAAATCTGGGATTTTTGGCTCCAGATGTGGAAATGACTCCCATTGTCCATGCCCTAGAGTCTGTGTTAGGGGATATAATGTCCGAAAAAGTTGGTGATTTTAACTTTAAGGTTGTCACCGATCGCTTCTCAAACTTAATGTACACCTATCCCTTCTGCTTGCCCGCCAAGTTTGCCCTGATTATTCGCTCGGTCATTACCCAAGAGGGTGTAGCACTGAGTATGAATCCCGAATTTAAGATTGTCCAAGTGGCTTATCCCTACGTGGCAAGACGACTATTAACCGATGAATCTGCTAGTCTGCGCCGTCGTTTGATTGAAGTTTTGTTTAAAGATGATAAATTTCAGTGGGCAAGGCTGGAAAATCTCATTGCGATCGCTAAGTCCGATCAAAGCTTTGATCTAGTTCCTACTGCTACGTTGGGTCTACAGTACCTGTTTTCCGAAGAAGGTAAGTTGTTACGGCAACGGCTAATCATGGCAATTACTGAAGATGATCGCCTTCATTTCACAGAAGTACAGAGACTGTGGCAACTCATAGCTGCGGACTTAGAACCAGCTAAACTTTGGAACGCCGCCATTAGTAGAATTAACTTCTCATTTCCGGCAATTCCCAAAGCGATCGCTGCCTTGATTCCTGTAGCCTTAATTCCTGGGATAGATTCAACAACTAATCTTTGATACTCCAACCGACAAAGTGTGTGATCTGGAGATTCTCAAATTACACACTTCACTTAACTAAAATCTCTTAGGTTGCTGATCGCTTCTAAGATCTTCTTAGTGGGAATACCTGAAACAGATTTAGATTGGGTATGGAGACGATATTTTATTTCAGGTCGTACAATCTTTAGATTTTAATCATAGGACGTAAAAAGGTGCGATCTGACTTTAAAATGGCTAAAAATTTAGATCGCTCACGCCCTTGTAAATCATCCAGCTTTAGTGTTGGCAGATGAACCCTTCGGAGCATTATATGCCAAGGAACGAAAAGAACTTAGGGCATGGTTGCGCCGACTCCACGATGAAGTTCACATTACCACCGTATTTGTCACTCACGATCAAGAAGAAGCGATGGAAGTTTTCGATGAAATTGTGATTATGAATCATGGCAAAGTCGAACAAGTCGGAACTCCTTCCGAAGTCTACGATCGCCCTGCTACACATTTTTTCATGGGTTTTATCGGTCATGTAAATATCGTCTCGCAGTCTGCCGATCGGAATGGCAGTCATGACCCAATTTTTATCCGTCCCCAAGATATATTGATCGAACTCGAACCTCAAGCAGCTACATCTCCCGCTCGGATTAATCGTCTCATTCATTTAGGATGGGAAGTGCAAATAGAATTAGTTTTAGATGACGGACAAGTATTAATGGCGCATCTAACCCGCGATCACTTTGACAATCTCATTCCACAGCAAAGAGTTCACGTTCATCCCAAAGATACCAAATCCTTTGCCCTTGACTATTCTATTTAAGGGGAACTAATGTGGGAAATCGATTAATTTAGATTGAGAGCGATCGCTATTCCTTCTAACAAATAATCTGAAATGAACAGCAGGTCGTTTCATGAATATTTCCTTTCTGCAAGCCTACCACGAATTTCCGCAGCGCCCAGAGTCTTTTTAACTCTATCCATAGTTGGATCATGATGAAAAGAGGTCAAGATAATGAATGGATCTTCTCGGAGGATTAAACAAAGCTTCTTTATTTCATCAGGAATAGTTTTGCCTATGAACAGCTTATAAAGAAATCCTGCACAGAAAAACTGGTGCAAGTGACATTTATCAAGTTTGTCGGTTACAGGAGAGGTTACTAGTTGATGATAACTTGGCTTATGGTCGGGATCTTGGCAATACAAAAGGAGACTAGCTTCTTGGGGGAATTTAGCTTTCTTATCAAGGTACTTGCGTAGTTCTTCTTTGTATGAACCTAAAGAAACACTCCCACTTCTCGATATGATAGAAGCTCTCCAAACAACACTTGCAGCGAAGTACGCAATGCGGTCTCTATCCCATAGACTTTTATCAATATATGCGAATTTATCAATATTATTTGACTGCTCAATTTTGAGTAGATTAATAGCTTGGCTTTGACCTTCTGCGTCAAAAGAGATGGATTTAACATAATTCTCCCATACCCCAATCTTTTGCTCACAGTTCTCGCATAGCAAGTACTCTTTTAACTGCTGATCCGAATAGTTAAGATTATTGTTTTGGAGCCTCACAATATCCTTCGAGTCTCCTCTTACTTGTCTATAAGACCACTTAGGTATTATGTGGCTATTGCGAAGTTCAATTTCTTTTGTAAGACAAAGTTTACAGTTTCCAATATGAGCAGCCATTAGCAATAACCTCGAAATTGTATTTATAAAAATCTAGCTCATCCCCAAAAGGAGGTATAAATTGAAGTTACCTAGCAAATGCGACTTAAATATTTTAATCTCGTTGGGTAAATTCCCCGCCCCTTGGGGCGGCTTTGAATTAGTATTTGAGAATGAGCGAGTATGTCCATAAAAAACATAATGTCACAGTCTTGATATATCATCTCGTATTTCCAGCAAAGTATCGAAAA
>JBBQHY010000185.1:0-5316 GCA_038324415.1 Pseudanabaenales cyanobacterium
CAGAATTAGATTGGGAGCTAAATTGGGGAGACACATCAGTCATAGCAAAAATAATTAAGTCTACCCACAAGATTGTAAGTCCTATTGGTTAATCGATTTGTGAATATATGGGGCAAAAATTAAGAGGTTTCCCTAGCGTGTTTGTGTTGTGTAATACCTAGATTTAGCGATCTGTTTGCTATATTGCATGAAGTATTTTTTTATCAAATCTTAAAAATCAGCAAAATTAGCTTCATTAGTCCAATTAATTGTAAAAACGTAACATAAGTATCATTTATGACTCTATTTCATCCTAGATATACCTGAAAATCTAAGTTTCTGTTTAAATTACTAAGTTACTGAGCCCAGAGCACCTTTATCTACGGTAAGTGCTAATATTGTTCTCCCATTAATCTTATTTGTGTAAGCTAAATACCTGTGGATATTTCGGTCGAAACCTTATGGACAATGGTACTTGAGCTTTTGCAGTCTCAACTTAGCCATCCTACTTTTGAAGCTTGGATTAAAACCGCCACTGCGGTCGAGCTAACCACAGAACGTTTGGTTATCCGTACTCCTCACCCTTTTGCGCGCAATTGGTTAGTTAAGTATTATTTGCCCAGTATTAGTGCCTCTGTTGCCGAAATTTTAGGCTATCCCGTAGAGGTGCAAATTTTAGCATCACAAACCAACCCAGACTTAGAGCTAGAGAAAGATGAAGAAGATATACCAATTGTTCCTAAGCCTGCCAATCCTGCCATAGAGGCGATCGCTCCTCGAAATAGTAACCTCAATCCCAAGTATGTATTTTCCCGATTTGTCGTAGGCTCCACTAGTCGGATGGCTCATGCTGCGGCTTTGGCGGTTGCTGAATCTCCGGGGCGAGAGTTTAATCCCCTATTTTTATGCGGTGGTGTGGGCTTGGGTAAAACCCATTTAATGCAGGCGATCGCTCACTATCGTTTGGAAATTGCCCCAGATGCCAAAATTGCTTACGTTTCCACAGAGCAGTTCACCAACGACTTAATTACCGCGATCCGCAAAGATAGTATGCAAACATTTCGTGAAAATTATCGAGATGTGGACATGATTTTAGTCGATGATATTCAATTTATCGAAGGCAAGGAATATACCCAAGAGGAATTTTTTCATACTTTTAACGCCCTTTATGAAAATGGCAAACAGGTAATTATTGCTAGCGATCGCCCACCTGCTCAAATACCCCGATTACAAGAAAGATTATCCTCCAGATTTTCCATGGGGCTAATTGCCGATATTCAAGTTCCAGATTTAGAGACCCGTACTGCCATTTTACAAAAGAAAGCTGAGTACGAAAATCTGAAGATTCCCCCCGATGTCCTCCACCACATCGCCGCTAGTTACACTTCTAATGTCCGAGAGTTGGAAGGAGCTTTAGTGCGGGCTGTGGCTTATATTTCGATTTCTGGGCTACCCATGACCGTGGAAAATGTCGCTCCAATTTTGAATCCGCCTAAGGAACCTCTAGAAATTTCCCCAGAATTAGTTTTAAGTGTGGTTGCCGATTTTATGGATGTGGAGTTAGCAGAGTTACAGGGTAGCTCTCGCCGACGCGAAGTTAGCCAAGCTCGCCAAGTGGCAATGTACCTTATGCGTCAACATACAAGTTTGAGTTTGCCCAAGATCGGGATGGCATTAGGAGGTAAGGATCACACCACCGTCATGTATAGCTGCGAAAAGATTACTAAACTCCAAGCAAAGGATGCTGACACTGCTCAATTACTTCGAGAACTAAGCGATCGCATTTATCTAATTGCTCAATCTGACAATAATAAAGCCGTTTAATTTTCATCCACCTCTGATGTTGCTCCGTAATTAAAGAGTACATAGTCAATAAAGGACAAATAAATGAAAGTTAAATATCTTGCTGCGATCGCTACTGCAACCCTTGTTACTATTAGCTTTAGCACTATTCCTGCCATTCGTAATGCTTCTCAATTACTAGTTTCTCAAACTGAAGTGCAAGCCAATCCTTGTGCTGCTAAAAACAATCCCTGTGCTGCCAAAAACAATCCCTGTGCTGCCAAAAAGAATCCCTGTGCTGCCAAAAAGAATCCCTGTGCTGCCAAAAACAATCCTTGTGCTGCTAAAAACAATCCCTGCGCTGCTAAAAACAATCCCTGTGCTGCCAAAAAGAATCCTTGTGCTGCCAAAAAGAATCCTTGTGCCGCTAAAAACAATCCTTGTGCTGCTAAAAAGAATCCTTGTGCTGCCAAAAACAATCCTTGCGCCGCTAAGAAAAATCCCTGTGCTGCTAAAGCCACTAAAGCTACTGTTAATCCCGCAATTTATACGGAAAATGGTGTTGCCCTAGATGGACAAGACGTAGTTTCCTACTTCACTCAAAATAAACCTGTGAGCGGCAACAAAAAGTATAGTTACAAATGGAAGGGAGCTAACTGGCAATTTTCTAGCGCTGCTAATCGTGATTTATTTGCCCAAAATCCTGAAAAATATGCACCTGCCTATGGTGGATATTGTGCTAAAGCCGCCAGTGATGGAAACCTAGCTACTACAGTTCCTACGGCTTGGGAAATACGAAACGGTAAACTGTATCTTAACTATAGTGCCGATGCTCAAAAAGAATGGCTACAAGACACTCCAAAAAAGATTGTATTAGCCAATAAAAATTTCCCAAAAATTCTCAACAATGAGACTTTATTTAGATAATGGGAAATTAAAAACAAATTAACTATGGACTCGTTAGTAAATGCCAAAGGAGAATGTGAACAACTTGATAGTTGCATTGATTTTTCCGAATCCCCCTACAGACTCTATCGGTTCTTAACTGATATCGAAAATTTATTAGAAGAGAATC
The DNA here is from genome assembly GCA_038324415.1 of Pseudanabaenales cyanobacterium. Lineage (GTDB taxonomy): Bacteria > Cyanobacteriota > Cyanobacteriia > Pseudanabaenales > Pseudanabaenaceae > PCC-7502. Next base: position 2,837 of record JBBQHY010000185.1, read on the forward strand.
TAAGCGATCGCTCCTTAATTCAAGCGATTTGCCCACTAGTCAGGCGGTTATTAACCAGTTCATCTTGGATTCAACTGGCGGGACTAGAACCCGATCCAGATTTGGGTTGGGCAGTAAATACTCTTTATGATGAGCCAGATTTCCCCTTAACTGTACAGTTGGTAAGTTGGTTACCCCATCAAGTCTCACCAATTCATAATCACGGAGCGTGGGGAGTTGTGGCAATAATTAGTGGGTTAGAAACAAATTATCTGTGGCAACGAGCAGGCGATCTCAAGTATCCCCATAAAATTAGACCCATGGGCGAACACATATTAAAAGCAGGAGAAATTATAGGATTTGAACCCGCAGCAATTCACTCAATTGAGGCACTAGAACCTACATTCAGCTTTAATTTATATGGAGAAACTAAGTACGATCGAAGGTTTGAGTTTAATATAGCCAAATCCACCGCCCAGCTTTTTTGAGTCAATATATGACTATTTCTGCTCAAACTGACACGGAATTATTTCAGGCACTGCGATCGCAAAATTCTGATGCTTTAGGGATTTTATACGATCGCTATGGAGTTCTGGTTTTTAGACTGGCTTTAAGAATTTTGGGGAATAAGCAAGATGCCGAAGATCTGACCCAAGATGTATTTATTAACCTCAGCCGCACTACTGCTTTTGATGCCAAGCGGGGGACTATGCAAGCATTCCTAATGGTGATGACTCGCTCTCGGGCAATCGATCGGATTCGGAAGCTGCGATCGCAATCTGCGTCTTTACAAAAATGGCAAAAATCTATAGCTCAACTAGCTCCAGATCATCCCATGGAAAATGTCTCTAAGCGTGAAACTTCTGAACAGGTAAGGGCTGCGCTTCAAGGTTTGCCCGAACGCCATCGACAAGTGCTAGAAATGGCATACTACGAAGGGCGAAGTCAATCAGAAATTGCTCAAAATTTAGGAATTCCCCTTGGTACTATCAAATCTTGGGCAAGGCAGGGACTAATTTCTTTAAGGAAAGTTTTGAGGGAAAAGTTTTAAAGGAAAGGTAATAAAGGAAAAGATTTAAAGAAAGTGGTACAAATGAATAACCCTGAAGAGTGGGAAAAACTAATAGCAGGCTATGTCTTAGGGGATTTAACCACCGAAGAGGTAGCAGTTGTGCATCAACTTTTAGCCCTGCATCCCGAATTGCTATCCGAAGTAGATCAATTACAAGAAGTCTTAGCATTAATTCCCTTAGCTTTACCTGAAGACTATCCAACTTCTCAACTGCGATCGCAAATTCTCAAAAATGCCAATCTGCAGGAAGCCCAGTCTGAATTTCCTGAATTAGATGATATATCCTCAGTGCCAATTTCTGAGATATCGCCAATTAAAAAGCCTCTTTATTTAAATAAGCCTTTAAATAAGATCAATAAGACCTATCTAGTTGGCTTAATCTTCACCACTTTATTAGTTGGTCTGGGCTTTGATAGCTATCGATCTAGACAACAACTAGCGATCGCCCAACGGGAATTATCAGGTTATCAAGAAGCGATTGCCGTCTTAAAGCAACCAAATAATCGCTTACTCGCACTAAAAGGAATGGGAGAAGTCGCCACGGCATCAGGGAGCTTAGTAATTGCTTCCGCAGCCAGTACAGGAGTTTTAACTATTCAAAATCTATCCATGCCACCTAAGAATATGTATTATTGTCTTTGGGCATTAGTTGATGGCAAAAAGACCTACATAGCTGAGTTCATGCCCGATCAAACGGGGACAGTTATGCTCCGTATTCCCATAGATCAAATTTTCATGGGCACAAAATCCGTGGTTGTTACCTTGGAATCAAAACAAACTACCCTAATACCTAAAGGCGAGATGGTAATGCAAGGGCGAGTATCCCTATAAAAAGTTATCTGAAATGAAAAACCCCGCCGCAAACATCAGGGTATCGAAATCAAAAGAAGTTATGAGCTATAAGTCTAATCAAACTGCTTAAGTATAAATCAAATGTTTGATTATGTTTTTATGCAGGGGGTTTGGGGGAGGCATTCCGTCACCCAATGGGGAGTTTGAGGGGCAAAGCCCTTCAATTGTCCGTTCTTAATGTTAGGGAATTAGCAATTAGTTGGAAACGTAAAAATAGACGTTAACTTTACGCTTTTTACAAAATTACTTATTATGAAACACTAACTCAAAGCCGCCCCAAGAGGCGGGAAATTTACCCAAGTGATTAAAACTTACTCAGCATAAAAAGAAAACCTGTATTTAATAGAGTCTGAAATACAGTCCTCAAACTCTCCATAAGTCTCTGTAAATCTGAGTGAAGAAGTCTTACAAATACTAGAATTGCAAGTTGTTCGACAAGTCCTAATTACGCAAGAATACCAACCAAGTCTACTAAATGGACTTGAATACTAAAATGCCAACAACGCTAGAGATAACAGTAGCGCCAAGGAGGAATGTCCATAATTGTCCAATGGCAAAGCTTTTACCTAAAGCCATA
>JBBQHY010000186.1:0-5305 GCA_038324415.1 Pseudanabaenales cyanobacterium
AGTCTGTGGAGCGAACATAAGACCTGATAGGGATACCTCTAAAGGGCAGTTGCGAAATCCTAGTGATAGGAAGAAACAGAAACCTAAGTCGTGAGTCTTAGGAATCCCACGCGCTTTAGCCGTGGGAGGATGTCAACTAAACCTAAAGAATCAAGACTACAAAGCTAGAAAATAATCAAATGCAACTCTAAATGAAAACCCCGCCGCAAGCATCGGGGTATCGAAATCAAAAGAAATTTGGAGCTATAAGTCTAATCAAATCGCTTAAGTATAAATCAAACATTTGATTATGTTTTTTATGCAGGGGGTTTGGGGGAGGCATTCCGTCCCCAAATGGGGAGTTTGAGGGGCAAAGCCCTTCAATTGTCCGTTCTTAATGTTAGGGAATTAGCAATTAGTTGGGAACGTAAAAATAGACGTTAACTTTACGCTTTTTACAAAATTACTTATTTTGAAATATTAACTCAAAGCCGCCCCAAGGGGCGGGGAATTTCCCAAGTGATTAAATTTGTCAAATCAAACATTTTGATCGTTATTGATCCTCTGGTAGTATTAACTACAGATTAACAAAAAGTAAAAATTCTATGCTTGCCACAGAAACACTTAAGTCTCAATCTAGTCCTTCTACTTTGGGTTCAGTTTTAGTTGTAGAAGATGAAACCATAATTCGAGAAATGCTGGTGATGTCCCTAAGAGACGAGGGTTACGAAGTCTTAGTGGCTGAAGATGGCTATACAGCTTTGAGTATTACCCACAAGTCAACTGATATGCTTGATTTGATTGTTTTGGATGTCATGCTTCCCTATATTAATGGCTTAGATTTTTGTCGGATGATTCGCCACGAGGGCAATGGCGTTCCGATATTAATGTTAAGTGCTAAAGGAAATGAAGCTGATCGGGTTACAGGTTTGGAAGTTGGAGCCGATGACTATTTGCCTAAGCCCTTTGGCATGAGAGAGCTAGTTGCCAGATGTCATGCCCTTGTCCGTCGCAAACATAAAAACTATCAAACCCAAAGCTCGGCTTTAAGGTTTGCCGATATCACAATGTTTCCCCAAGAATGTCGAGTAATGGTTAGAGGAGATGAAGTCAACCTAGCACCTAAGGAATTTCGGATTTTAGAACTATTTATGAACCATCCTCGCCGAGTCTGGTCAAGAGAGCAACTCCTAGAAAAAATTTGGGGTGCAGATTTTATCGGAGATAGTAAAACGGTAGACGTACATATTCGCTGGTTACGGGAAAAACTAGAATCCGATCCTAGTGACCCTAAATATTTAGTTACGGTCAGAGGCTTTGGCTATCGGTTGGGATAAGTTTAAGTATCGGTCTACCCACTTCCTACTATCAAAATATACATAATCTAAATGGGGAAGGGGTGAAACCTCATCACACCAGTCGATGTAGCCCCCACACCCCCTACAACAGTAATTTTTTCAATGGGAAGGGACTGATTATAATTCAGTAAGTTTGCCGTAGAGCTCAGGGCGGCGATCGCGAAAAAAGCCAAAGGCCGCTCGATGACGACGAATTTCTCCCAAGTTGAAGTTAGCAGTAATGATTCCAGTTTGGGTATCGTTAAGTTCAGCCACTTTATCCCCGCGATGGTTGGCAATAAATGAATGTCCATAAAAGGTCTGATTGCCCTCGGTGCCAATGCGATTCGCCGCAACCACAGGAATGACATTACTGACTGCATGACCGATCATTGCTCGCTGCCAAGGATCTTTAGTATTAAGATTAGGTTCCTCGGGTTCAGTGCCGATCGCCGTAGGATAAAACAAAATATCTGCACCCATTAACACCATTGCTCTAGCGCATTCGGGAAACCATTGATCCCAACAGATGCCTACACCTAGATTACCAAACTTAGTTGACCAGACCTTAAATCCTGTATTTCCAGCCCGAAAGTAAAATTTTTCTTCATATCCTGGTCCGTCAGGAATATGGCTTTTGCGATAAATTCCTAAAATTTCCCCGTCACTATCAATCATTGCCAAGCTGTTGTAGTAAATCTGTCCATCGCGTTCAAAAAAAGATAGGGGAATTGCCACATTTAACTTTTGAGCTAATACTCGAAAATGGGCGATCGCAGGACTTTGATCAACTGGATTTGCCCAATCAAAAAACATATCTTTTTCTTCACGACAAAAATAACTGCCTTCAAACAATTCTGGGGGCAAAATTACCTGTGCGCCTTGGCTTGCTGCCGCAATTACCAATTCTGAAATTCGTTCAATATTAGTTTTAATATCATTATTTAAGGCACATTGCAGGGCAGCGATCGCTATATTTTGATCTGACATATTAGTAATTCAGAGATTTATCAAATTTGCAAAGAGAAAATAATTTACATTGGTGTTAAACAGCCATCCGACATTTGCCAAGAGCGATCGCAAATATGTTTGAGTTCATCAGGTTCATGTGTAACTACTAATATTGTCCATTCTTGTTTAAGCTTTTCTAGTAAAGAGATGAGCTGCTTACGCATTGACCAATCTAGCCCTGCGGTCGGTTCATCTAAAAGCAATAAATAGGGTTGCCGAATAAGTTGCACTGCCAAAGCTAACCGCCGTTGCTGCCCCCCGCTCAACGACTGGGGAGAAGCACTTAAACTTAATTTATCTAAACCCACAGATTCTAAGGCATGATTTATGCGATCGCCATCTAAATCTGTATGCCCAAGCCGTAATTCTTCTAAAATGGTGGATCCACAAAAATGTCGTTCAGGAAACTGAAACACCAAACCACTTAATTGTTCTAACTCCTCGGCTCCAAGCTGTTGACTGCGCCATTGCACGGAACCACTATGCCATTCCACAAATCCAGCTAGCACTTCTAATAAGGTGCTTTTCCCCGACCCACTAGCACCTATAACTAAGCCCATCTCTTGGTGATGAAGTTCTAGGGAAACATTATTTAGCACTGGTTGCAAGGTGGCAGGAGGGTGGTAGGAAAGCCCTTGAATTAAAAGCATATTCTATTAAACTTATTTAAGAGTTACTATCAGAAGTGGCGTAAGTGCTACAGCAACTTTAACCTAAACCAATGCGTCAATTACCTTTGAATATATCTAATCTAATACCTAATCTAAAATATAACGATTTCTCTATTCGTGGCATGATCTCATCCTTTGCAAAAGTCTCAATCTAGAATTAATTGCTTGTAATTGTTAAAGTACCCTTAAAAAATTAAGCATACTCCATGAACTTGTTCAAACCTCAACTTTTTAAAAGCAGGCTCCTAAATAGCTTTATCTCTCTTTCAACTCTGACATTTCCCGTAATATTATCGGCGTTCGCTTTGACCACCCCCGTGGCAACATGGGCAGCAGATCCGTTTCGGACTAATAATCCTAAGCGGATTGGAGTCGAAACGAGAAAAGCCTTTGAACTGATGTTTAGGGATGGGAATTATCCCGCTGCTTCTAAGCAAATTGATAAAGCTCTACGCTCAGAAGCAGATGATCCTCTGGTGCAAGGAATGAAAGCTTCCTTTGCCTACTTAGATCAGGATTATCAAGGAATGCAGCTTTACGCTCAAAAAACTCAGGCGGCGGCGCAAAAATTGATGACTACCGATCCATTGCGGGGCAATATTTACATGGGTGTAGGTTACCTGATTGAAGCTGGTTACATTGTGAAAACCGATGGTATTGTGAGTGGCGCACCTAAGGCTTTAGGATTAGTTCAAAAATTATTTGATTCGATCAAGGCGGCACAGGCAATCGCTCCTAATGATCCAGAACTCAACTTAATTAAAGGCTATATGGATATGCTGATTGCTACGGTCTTACCCTTGGCGGATTTGGAAAATGCCCTTGCCAGCTTACGAGTTGCTTCTCCCGATTATCTAAAATGGCGAGGTATTGCCATCGGCTATCGGGATGCTAAAAATACGGATAAGGCACTAGAAGCCATTAATAAAGCGATCAAAGCGGCTCCCCAAAACCCAGAGTTAGCCTACTTGAAAGGACAAATCCTGTGGATGCGAAATGACCTAGAGGGTGCCAAGAAACAATATCGGCAAGCGATCGCCAAGCGTAATCAACTACCTCAAGATTTGGTTAAGCAAATTAATAGCGAATGCACTGGGCTTTCTGGTGCTAGTTGTATTTAGTTAAACTTGCCTCAATTTAAACTTGTAAATGGTTAAACTTGTTCATACATCTCACCCACAATTAAAGAATGAATCCTTGGTTAGTGGTTTTAGTTCAAGGCTTAGCATTATGCCTGAGTTTAGGCTTACTCTATCCTCAGCAAGTCCTAGCCCAGACTAGCCCCTTAAATCCTGATCTAAAAACTCCAGAAACCCCAGAGCAACTACTAGAAAGGGGTATAGCCTTCATTCGATTAGGAAATTTGGAAAAGGCGATCTCCACATTTAGAGATGCTATTCACAAAAATCCTAATTTGATCCCAGCCCACTACAATTTAGGGTTAGCACTGGCACAAATAGGTAAACCCAAGGAAGCAATTAGAGCCTTTTATCGAAGTATTGAGCTTAAACCAGACTTTGCGATCGCCTACAGTAATATTGGGGCGGCTTCTTTAGAAATTAATGATGCAGCCACTGCCGTCCTTTATAGCAAAAGAGCCATCGAATTATCGCCAAATCTTGCTATTGCTTACTACAATCTCGGCTTAGGTTTAAAACAACAAAAGAATATTTCTGGAGCGATCGCCCAACTCCTAAAATCAGAAAGTCTTGATCCTAATTCGCCCGAAACTGCCTATAACTTGGGTTTATTAATTCAAGAAATAGGAAATTTAAATAAAGCCATGGAATATTACCGCAAGGCATTAGTGATTAATCCCAAATATGCCGAAGCAAACTATAACCTAGGAGCCGCATTGCTCGTCCAATCTAAGCCCGACCAATCTATTACTTACTTTCAACAGGCGATCAATCAAAAGAAAGAACAGAAAAAAGAATATGCCAATGCTTACTATGGTTTAGGGATTGCCCAAGCTAACCTAGGTAAAAAATCAGAGGCAATTCAATCCTTTATTCGGGCTCAGGCTCTATTTAATCTTCAACAAAATAGTCAATGGGAACAAGCGAGCGAACAACAGATCAAAAAATTACAACCATAAAATCAGGAGATTCTCAGATTAGCCAATCGACTTAGCTAAAATCCTTTGTAGAATCTTAGCCAGAGAGGATTTTGACATCCTCCCACGGCTAAAGCGCGTGGGATTCCTAAGACTCACGACTTAGGTTTCTGTTTCTTCCTATCACTAGGATTTCGCAACTGCCCTTTAGAGGTATCTCTATCAGGTCTTATGTTCGCTCCACAGACTGA
>JBBQHY010000187.1:0-5296 GCA_038324415.1 Pseudanabaenales cyanobacterium
TAAGGATTTATTAGAGATTGCTGGGGAGGCGATCGCGGCAATGCAGGAGGTAATTATCGAAAAATTAAATCTCTTCGGCTCATCTGGGAAAGCCCATTTACACGAAACACCCTATGCCCAGTTTTTGGCAAATCAAGCCCATCGCTTGTAATTATTTATCAGAATTAGGACTTACGCAGCATACAAAGAAAACCTATAAATATAGGGGGTTTGGGGCACAGCCCCAATTGAGGGCGAAGCCCTCAAACTCCCTCCCACTAAGTTTCTGTAAAATTGAGTGCGTAAGTCCTAAGAATAAAGAAGTTAACTTTCTTAATAAATCCAGCGCAATTTACCCATCTATACTTGCCCCATAACTCATTGCACTAGGTGAACTTAAGAGAGGAATCGATCCAATGGAGTCAAAGCTATTAGGGTAAATCGTTTTTCACAAATCTCCTTAACCACTTTTATGAAGATATCTTAATTTTTGCTACTTCCTTCCCACCATAGAAATATACACAGTTTAAATGGGGTTAAGGGGCTTTGCCCCTTAACCCCCAAAAGACTAATCTTTGACTGGGAAGGGAGTAGTCTATAACTATCCGCCAATTTGCGACATGGTACGTTGATAGGTTTTATTGCCTCGATCGCGTTCTTTGAAATTAATTTCTGACTTCAGGTTTAATAAATCTTGAACTTGTTGGCGTAATTCTGAAAGTTCCACTCCAGTTCTCAAAGCTGTTTTAAGATCGATTTGTCCAGATTCATTGAGTAAACAGGGACGCAACCAACCATCCGCCGATAGTCTTAACCGATTACAGCGATCGCAAAAACATTCCGACATCTGGCTAATAAAGCCTAAAGTTCCCTTAGCATTAGGAATTTTCCACACATCCGCAGGGCCATTGCCAAAACAATTACTAGACTCTAACCCAAAGCGATCGCTAATTTGTTGGCGCAAAGATGCCGAATCCACCCAGCCTTTATAAGTAAATAACTCCGTATTGCCAATGGGCATAAATTCAATAAACCGAATGTGCCATGCCCGATCTATGCTCAAGGCTGCTAAGTCTAAAATCTCTTGATCGTTAACCCCTGGAATAACCACCACATTTAGTTTCAAAGGATTAAAACCCAGTTCATGGGCAGTTAGAATCCCATTCCAGACCTTTTGCCAATGGTTGCGACCTGTAAGTTGCCTAAAAATATTGGCATCCAAGGAATCTAAACTAATATTTATTCTTCGTAAACCAGCCTCATAGAGCGATCGCCCTAAATCTGCTAATAAATAACCGTTAGTAGTTAAGGACAAATCTTGGGTTTGGGGATTTTCAGAGATCTGCTGCACTAAATTTACTAAGCCTTTTCTGAGGAGGGGTTCACCCCCTGTGAGGCGAAACTTACTAAACCCTAAAGGTATAAATACGTGATTAACTAGAGCAATTAATTCATCATTACTCAAAATCTCTTGGGCTTGGATGTAATCTAATTCAGCATCTGCGGGCATACAGTATTGACATTGAAAATTGCAGCGATCAATCAAACTAATGCGGAGGTAATCAATTACATTCACAGACTATTCCACAAAAAAATATACAGATTAGCTTTGATCCTACCATAGCAAGTATAGGCGGGGTAAGGTTTGGATTGCTTTTATCTCTAGTAATCTGCACCTATTGATAGATGCCCTACTGCCAATCTCAGAATAAAGAAGATGTAGAGTGTAAACTTAAATAACTTGAAGTTTAAGCTAGGATTATGAAAAGCTTCAAATATTTCGGAATTTGGCGCCAAGTAACTTACCTAAACTGAATATGATGACTGCGATCGCTCAAGTAAATAACTTTAACAACAATGTTAGTAGCACTGAGGATTGGGTGCCTTCATGGTTGCAAGATTGCTGGCACAAAATGCAAACGGGCGAGGGTGAATGCGAGGATTTAGTCTCTAAAGCTTTTAAGCTGGCTTACGAACTACACAAAGGACAAACTAGGGCATCGGGTGAACCATATATTTTGCATCCAGTCCAAGTTGCAGGCTTGCTCAGGGATTTGGGTGGGAGCAGTGCCATGATCGCCGCAGGTTTTTTGCACGATGTGGTAGAAGACACCTCTGTCAGTCTTGAAGAAATTGAAAGAGATTTCGGAGCAGAAGTAAGACTATTAGTAGAAGGAGTGACAAAGCTCTCTAAACTCAACTTTGACAGTAAAACCGAACGCCAAGCTGAGAACTTTCGGCGGATGTTTGTATCTATGGCAAAGGATATTCGGGTAATTGTCGTTAAGTTAGCCGATCGCCTCCATAATATGCGAACCCTAGAACATCTTCCCAAACACAAGCAGGAGCTAATTGCCCGTGAAACCAGAGATATTTTTGCGCCCCTTGCAAATCGCTTGGGCATTGGACAATTTAAGTGGGAACTAGAAGATTTAGCCTTTAAGTATCTAGAAACAGAGCAATATCGAGAAATGAAAGCTCTGGTGGCAGAAACCCGCAGCGAACGCGAAGCCAGAATCAATGAAGCGGCAGATATCCTGCGATCGCGTATTACTAAAATTGGATTATCAGGTTTTGAAGTTAGTGGCAGACCCAAGCACCTCTACGGCATTTACGACAAAATGCAAAAGCAACAGAAACGCTACGGTGAAATTTACGACATTGCCGCCGTGCGGGTAATTGTCAATACAAATGAAGAATGTTATCGGGTTCTAGCGATCGCCCATGACTGCTTTCGACCAGTGCCAGGTAGATTCAAAGACTATATTGCCCTAGCTAAACCGAATGGCTATCAATCTTTACACACATCCGTAATTGTGACTGGCGGTCAGCCCCTAGAAGTCCAGATTCGTACTTGGGAAATGCACAAGGTTGCTGAGTATGGCATTGCTGCCCATTGGCAATATAAAGAATTTGGTTCTGTTACTGAAGGCAAACTAGCGAATGGCAATGGTGGCGAGAAATATAACTGGCTGCGGCAACTGGTAGAGTTCCAAAAGGATATTAAAGACGACCAAGAATATATCGACTCCCTCAAGCAGGATTTATACGATGGGGAGATTTATGTGTTTACACCTAAGGGCGATGTCCACTGTCTTCCTCGTGGAGCTACACCTGTGGATTTTGCCTATAGAATTCATACCGAAGTTGGCAATCACTGTGCGGGGGCATTGGTGAATCAACGCATGGCCACATTGGATCGGCAACTGCAAAATGGCGATACCGTTACAATTATCAGACAAAATAATGCCCATCCCAGCCTCGATTGGATTAACTTTGTGTCCACAGGCACTGCCAAAAATCGCATCCGTCAATGGTACAAGCGATCGCGCCGTGAAGAAAATCTGATCCGTGGTCGCGACCTCTTAGAAAAAGAATTGGGTAAAACTGGCTTAGATTCCCTGCTGAAATCCGAACAGATGGCAAAGGTGGTAGAGCGATGTAATTACCACAGTACCGAAGATTTGTTAGCAGCTTTGGGCTATGGCGAAATTTCCGTAAATATCGTCACTAATAAATTAAGAGATAATCCCCAACCCCAATCTATTAAACTGCCCAGTCAACCTCTACCGCCCTCATCCAAATCGCCAATTTTGGGAGTAGAAGGAATGGTCTATCACATTGCGGGCTGTTGCCATCCTCTCCCTGGTGAACCAATTATTGGCGTTGTCACCTTGGGCAGTAACCGTAGTATTTCCATTCATAAACAGGACTGCACCAACTTTATTAATTTAAAAAGCGATCGCCTAATTCCCGTTGGTTGGAATAAAGCTGATACTTGCGATCGCACCGTCACCTATCCCGTAGATATTCAAGTGGAAGCGATTGATCGAGTCGGAGTGCTAAAGGATATTCTGTCTCGCCTTGCCGATCATAAAGTCAACGTGCGCGATGCCTCAGTTAAAACTTCACCTGGTAAAACTGCTTTTATTACGATGACTATTGATATTAGCGATCGCTCCCAGTTTGAAAAAATCTGTAGTAAAGTCACAAAAATGTCTGATATTGTCTCCGTTCGCCGTTTAAACAAAGCTGTCAGCGAAAAGTAGTCTGTATCAGTCAATAGTAATTCTCATTATGGCTTTTAGGTTGCCTAAGCTGTCAAATTTTGAACGAAGACATAAGGTTTTCAAAAATAGCTAATGAGATTATTATCAATAGCATAGGCAAGCCCAAGGCAGAATTTCTATTACGAGAATCGCTATTATTGCATTGGATTAGTTGTGATTATCCAACAACTTTCTGTATAATTTCTAGTTATCTTTGGAAAGAAATACTATCAATTTTTTCTTTGTTATATTTAATCTCGTGTTAAAAAGTCTTCATCTCATATTCTGAAACATGCTTAGCCTAAATGACCCAAAGAAATTTGCAAACACACTACTGAATGAAGTTCTAACGCATGGATTTCAGTCATTGGGAAAGCGTGACTTAGAATTACTTATTTTTTATCTTTTAGAGAGGGATGGTTACATTTGTAAAAATTCAAGAAATTATGAAGTATCAAAGTTACTTCGTATTCCTGAAGGCAGACTTAAGCTGTTAAGGAAGGATTCCTATGCTAGATGGCAAACTATAGATAACATAAACTCAGGAGATATTATTAGAGGAGTTTTTTCTCAATGTTTTTCAGAAGAAAAAATCAAGCAATCTTTTAATCATGCTTCTGCAAGTGATAAAAAAGACGGATTTATTCCTATCCTAATTGAACATCCTGCAGATAGAGCTGAATTTGAAAGTGAAGTAATTATTGCTAATGGAATACCCAAATACGAAAGAAATAGAGAGGTTTTATTAGTTAGGTTTGATATTGTGATCGATATTGCTAAAAAATACAATATTCTTAAAGATGAAAAAGAGATTGAGAAAAACTTAAAGAAAATCAATCAAAGTTCTACAACTCTCGCAGAGCTTCTTAGGTCTGATATTAGTAAACTTGGTTTTGGTGATTTCAGATCTGCTCTAAACGATACATTAATTAAATTAATAACAAAGCCAGTAGAGGCAGAGGGGGTATCAATTTATAGTTTTCTTAGTTGTTTATTCTGAAAGTCGACAAATTTCGTTAAGGTCAAGATAACAAGTTACTGCACCCGACCGTACACTATATTAACTGTATTCATCCAAAGTCATTGACGGAGGGTAAGTTTAACCGTTATGCCAAACCGATCGCTCGGTTTAAGTTATCTGTTTTCAGCAGAGATTGAGCAAGCAAAAATAGTTGAGTTCGGAGAGGTTATTTGCGATCGCCGCCTCACCTATATTCTCAACCTTGAGGTTCTTGCAAATTATCATTAGATATTTCAGAAAGTCGAAG
>JBBQHY010000188.1:0-5293 GCA_038324415.1 Pseudanabaenales cyanobacterium
AACTGCTAGTACCGCCACATCATAACTACGCTCTGAGAGAATGGTATCCGCATCAATCATACCGCCACCATTGTTAGCGATCGCTTTGACCCGTTCAATATAATTTGGATTATGACATTTGCTGATCTCATCTGTAAGTTCTTGAGGATTGCGGGTCTTGGGGGCGTACCATTTTAGGCGATCGCTCCAAGTTTGATTTTTCAGGGCAGTGGCGATCGCTGTTAATCGCTTAGAATTTTCGGGGTGAAATGCTCCCGTTTTATGATCTAAAAATTCATCAGAATAAATAATATCCATGCTTAATCCCCTTCCAGTAAAAGATTATAGGTATTGGCTACGGTGTATGTAAAACCTACATGTGTGTGTTTCAGTCCATTCTGCTCCCTAAATCCCCCAATCCTGGGGAACTTTGAAAGATCTATATTTTCTTGTACTCCCAGAATTGGGGGCTAGGGGGCAAATTGAGCTTGACTTGGCTAGTTTCGATACTTATATGTACACTGTAGCCCAGTAAAAGTTATAGATATTGGGAGGGTCTACCCCTTCACCCCACTCAGATATTTATATTTTTAATAAGATTAACAAAATTGATTAATAAACTTGAAAAGCTCCTGTTCTTGATAACTTTTGGCTAGCAGCATAATCTGCTGGGAAAAATTAGAAAACTCTGGTTCTAACAAGTCTGCCTGTTTAATTAATTCCCGCAAATTTCCACGGCGACTAAGCTCCAGTAGATGCTTTAGAACCCAAGAGGGTGGTATTGTAATTTGTTCTGCCCCTGAACTTATGGAAAAAGCAGAAACTTTTGAATCAATCACTGTTTCCCCATAAATCCATTCAATCCGTAGGTATTGCTGCAGCAGATTCATTAACTCGTTAGCTTGGACAGGTTTAGCTAGAAAGTCATCGGCACCGACATCAAGACTATGTTGTTGATCGGAGTCAAAGACACTCGCCGAAGAAGCAATAATGGGGATATTGAGGTTCATCTCCTTGATCTGTTTAATGAACTCAAACCCGTTCATGACTGGCATCAAAAGATCCGTAATAATTAATATAGGCTTAACCTCTGCAACTTTAGCTAAACCATCACTACCATTAATTGCGACAAATACTTCAAACCCTAATGGCTGTAAGAGACTTTGAATAATTAAGTGATTATCAGCAATATCATCTACTACTAAAATTCTGACACCTTCTTGCTTGCAACCGATAATTACAGGCTGTCTATATTGAGATTTTGTCAACTCTGTAGAAATTTCCAGATCTAAATCCATGATAAAAACACTACCAAGGGCAGGTTGGCTTTTTACCTCTAGCTTACTGCCCATCACCATAGCGATTTCTTGACTGATCGCCAACCCTAGCCCAGTTCCCTCTGTCATTTTTTGCTGACTCCCTACCTGTTCAAAGGGTAAAAAGATTCTGCTAATTTGGCTATCAGTTATGCCTATACCCGTATCTTCAATTTCAAATCGAATTTTACAAGATCCAAGCTCTTGATTAGTCTCTTTACTAAGGCAGTCAACCTTCAAACACACTGTGCCTTGCTCTGTAAATTTAATGGCATTCCCCAAAAGATTAATCAAAACTTGGCGTAGTCTTTTCTCATCAGCATAGATGCCTTGAGGCAGTTCAGGGGAGGGTTCATACCTAAACTCTAGCCCCTTCTCTTCAGCCCGAATCCGACAAATTTCCTGAACATCTTGGAGGAAAACATGAAAGTCAAAGTGGGTAGGATATAGCTCCATACCCCTTGCTTCAATTTTAGACAGGTCAAGAATGTCATTGATCAGAGTTAGGAGATGATTTCCACATTTATAGATAATTCCGACTCCATTAAGTTCCTTTTGGTTCAGTTGTGGCGATCGCTGTAAAATCTGAGCATAGCCAAGGATGCCATTCAAGGGAGTTCTGAGTTCATGGCTCATATTGGCTAGGAATTCACTTTTTGCGATGTTTGCAGCATTAGCAGCCCTCTGGTTAGACTCCGCTATATCTTTAAGAATAGTTAATTCCATGGTGCGATCTTCCACTCTCAACTCTAAGTCTTCATTACTTTTTTTCAACTCCCGAAAAGATGCCTGTAGTTGCGCTGCCATGGTATTGAAAGAATCTGCCAAAATATCAAGTTCATTAACTCCACTTAACTTTATAGTTTGATCCAGATTGACATCAGCGATCGCCCTAGCTCCATCATTTAACTTACGAATAGGTTTGATGAGCCAATAGGCGGTGAGGATACCTAAACTTAAAGATAACCCCAAAGCCAACAGACAGAGGAGAACAATATCATTGGTATAAGCATTTATACCTTCAATAAAATTAGACTCAGGCTCAACTACAACAATTAGCCAATTTAAGCCATAGGGATCTTGCCAAGGTTTGATTTGAATAAAGTTTTTTTTGTCATCTAGGGTTATTTCCAGCTTCTGAAGTTGGCGAATATTGCTGAGAGCTGCTCCATTTAAATATTTCTTACCCACAGCTTGAATTACTGGATCGGTACTTTCGGCAGCACTCAGTCGATATGCTTTCCCATTCAATATCTCTAGAGGTTTCGACCTAGAAGTAGCTACCAATAGACCAGATCGCTCAATAATAAAAGTTGTGCCCGATTGACTAATCTTTAAACCTTTGAGGTAATCACTAAATTGAGTTAACACATAATCTGTGCCAATTACTCCTACTAAATTAGACTTAGCATCATAAATTGGATAACTAGCGGATATAGAAATTACCTCTGGCTTATTTACCCACGTATAAATCTGGCTCCACACTGGTCGTTTAGCTTTAGCGGCATCGGCAAACCACGTTTCTAAAATTACACTAGGTAATAACTGAGATTTGATTAGTTTTAGTCGCTGCCCTTTATCGTTAGTCCTGTATGTGTAGGCTTTATTATTTGTACTTTTAGAGACTTCAATAATATGCAAATCGCCATTCTCTAATCTTTCTACTCCAATAAAGTCGCCGTTTACACTGCCAAAGTTGTTATAGCTAATATTGAATAGCTGCATTTGGTGCCAAAAGTGTTGCCCCACCTTTTCAAAATTATCCAATGGCATTAATCCCATCCTGATCAGATCGACATTAATTTGATTGACTTGACGGGGAACTGTTAAATAGGCATCTAGGCTGTTACTAATGCGATCGCTTGACTCTGTTCGTATTTGCTCGGCAGCTTTATTAACCGCTAATTGCCCATACTTTAACGATAGCCAACCTGTGACCGCGATCGCCACTGCTACTTGAATCACAAATGGCAATACCAAAAAAGTTTGAAGAGAAATCCGCTTCGGTACTAATTGAGCCATCTTTACCTGCTCTTCGCTTACTGGAATATGAGCATGATATTACTTTTAAAACTAACTTTGTAAAAAATACATATCAAAGCTTAATACTTATGCCTACTCAGTTATCTGCTCAAAGATCCAGATATTACCTATTACCCATAGTCAATTCGCAATATAAACGCAAGTATGAAATAATTATCTACTAACTAAAATTTTTATTTCAGTTCCGACTTTAAAAAATAAGAAAAAATAAATACAAAATAATAAAATGACTGCAAAAATCCAACTAACCCGTGGCATTGATGAAGAAGCTTCTGATGTAAAGATGACCCGCGCAAAAGATGGGTCGAACGGTACTGCTACTTTTATATTTAAAGAACCTAATTGTACAAACGAAAAGAATCAAGCCCTAACTGACATCACAGGAATGTTTATGACCGACGACGAAGGCGAAATTGTTACACGTAATGTCAATGCCAAATTTATTAACGGTAAACCTGCGGGCATCGAGGCAATTTATATTATCAATAGCCCCCAAGAATGGGAAAGATTTATGCGCTTTATGAATCGTTATGCCGAAGCAAATGATATGGGCTTTAATAAGGCTTAAGCAAGCTAAATTATTTAATCATGTCAACCAATAATCCCTGCCCCGATCCGCCTTCGCACATAGTTAATTGTGCTGTAATTACTATCAGTGATACCCGCACTGCCGAAAATGATAAGAGTGGCAACTTTATTAAACAATCTCTAAGTAATGCTGGTCACTTAATCAGTAGCTATGTAATTCTCAAAGATGAACCCGATCAAATTCGCACCTATGTGCAAAACTTGGCGACTAATTTAGAACTTGATGCCATAATTCTCAATGGTGGTACAGGTATAGCTCCTAGGGACACAACCTACGATGCGATCGCTGCTCTTCTAGAAAAAATCTTACCCGGCTTTGGGGAGATGTTTCGCTATCTGAGTTGGCAAGAAGTTGGCTCTAGGGCGATCGCTTCACGGGCAGTGGCAGGAATTTATAAAAACAAGTTGATTTTCTCTTTACCAGGTTCTAGTAATGCTGTAAAACTAGCGATCGAACAGCTAATTCAACCTGAAATTATTCATCTAGTCAGACAAATGCGAGGATTACATTAATTTTTATTTAGGCTTTATTTAGGCAACTGTAACCTACAAAAAATCCACAATACCAGTTGCTAAATTGTAATAGGCGGGGACAATTTTGAGATTTCCACCCTCATATTCATGGGAAAGAATTGGTTCTGAGGTTGAGATGACATCGACCATGCGTTGAACATGAGTCTTAATTACATTCGTAAGTAGGTTTCCAGTTTTAGAAAAAGCCAGAGCAATGGCGGGTTCTATATAACTCAGTAAAGAATAGATCTTGCCATCTGCGACTTCATGCGCGATCGCTGCGTTTACAGCTCCACATTTTTCATGCCCTAGTACTACGACCAAGCGTACTCCCAGATATTGAACTGCAAACTCAATACTAGCAATCACAGCATCATCGGCAATATTACCCGCAATTCTGAGGACAAATAGATCGCCAACTCCTTGATCAAATATCATTTCAGGGATAACACGAGAATCTCCACAACCTAACACCACGGCAAAAGGATGTTGGGCAACAGATACATCAACCCTGCGCTGCGCTCCTTCATGGGGGTGTTCTACATGATCGAAAATATAGCGATCGTTACCTTCTTTTAGTTGCAGAAGTGCTACCTCAGCTTCCATATTATCCACAGTGAAATAGGTGGCATAACGGCTAACAGTAGTGATGTTATTCATGATTTCTCATACTATGGGCGGGAATAGCATTCTTAACTAATTTCAAAACAAAAATACTCTTTTAAATCACAAAAAAGCAGAAATCAGCCAAAATTCCAGCAATTCTCATTATGGAAAAAGGTATGCAAAAAAGTGTGTAGAGGCTAATGTATTTGTAAGGTAAAAGCGTAAAACAGTTGAAAGAGCCAAATATT
>JBBQHY010000189.1:0-5219 GCA_038324415.1 Pseudanabaenales cyanobacterium
GTCCCAGATATATAAATTCAAGAGCTAAGGTAGAGATTATTGTTTCTAAGCCACCTATATTTGGATAAAATGAAGGAGAATAGATCAGTATTTTCATAGTTAAATATCAATAATAGATTTTTTAGTTAACACGTATAAGTAATTATCTTTGTTTAATCACTTTTGCTGGTACTCCAACCACTACCGAGTATTGTTCGACATCTTTAGTCACAACTGAACCCGCGCCGATTACCGAGCCTTTGCCAATAGTAACGCCATCCAGAATCTTGCAACCACAACCTATCCACACGTCATCTTCAATAACAATTCCTTGCTTTGTGTCACCCTGAAGTCTTATCAATTGATTTTTGTTTGTAAAAATATGATTTGCTGGAATAACTATAGTTTGCGCTGCAACTAAAACATTATTGCCAATCTTTAATCCCCCATGTCCATAAAGAATGGTAGAAGGATTAATGTAACAATAATCGCCAATTTCTATGTTACCACCGCAAGTGATTAGCATACAATTCTCATGTATGTGGGTATTGTTTCCGATATGAATACGAGAATCACAAAGAAGCTTTACATACGCTTGGATCTTAACATCATCGCCTAAATATATTCTTTTAGTATTTCCTGATATATTTGCATAGGGATGAATATATGAATTATTACCAATATGTTCTAGTTTTAAGGAATAGTAATAATGAATAATTTGCTTGACAATATCTTTTAAATTCATACACTTAATCATTCCCTTTAGACTACTAAGACTGCATTAAACTAGCCTATCGATATTATCGAATATTTGGCTTCTCTGCTTGTATAACAATTGAACCACCTAATTGATCAGGGAAAATTTTGGTTAATTGCTGGCTAAGAAATGTATTAATCTTAGAATTACTACTTAGGAAAGGAATCTGAGGCGTTACATTTATCTGTACATTAATAAATCCTGCTTCCTCCAATGCTTGCTTAATACTTTTACGAGTAAACCATCTTAAATGAGTGCGATCCATTGAGCCATGCTGAGTATATTCAAACTGTCCTTGAATAAGTCTTCTGACGATCGCTATATGAGCAACATTTGGAACGACAACATGAATATTACCACCTAGCTTTAAAGCTTTAAATGCGCCTTTTAAAACAGCCCAAGGATTGTCTAAATGTTCGAGAACATCAAGAAAAAGCACCCCATCATATTCACCAAGTCCTTCAAACGAGTCCTCATTTTTAATAGCTCTGGTTATTACCCTATCAATGCGACTTTTGGCAATTTCAGCCGCATCTAAATCGAGTTCGATTCCGTGGACAATACAATTCTTTTCAAGATGTAAAGCTTCACCAAATCTTCCTGTGTCGCAACCAACATCAAGCACATAACTATCTGAAGAAATTGCTCTATACACTAAACCACGACTGCCACAATCATTTTGAAGAGATGGAAGTGGAAAATCGTAATTGGGACGTAAAGCACTAAGATTTTTATTAAACATTTCCATAGCCACTCCATACTTGATTAATTAATTGCCGTCTTCCACTCATCTTATCTTTGAGAGCATCAGAATCTTTAATTATTAATTTTCCTAATACACCCAAAAAGCAGTACTCAATTAGATGACGAATCATTAATAATACTTTAACTAGCCAAGGCAGTGGTAGAAGCCCGTGCTTTGCTAATAAGCGCCATCGGTTTCGATGATGACGTAAAACCCTTTTAGCTGTTGTTTGAAAACTTCCTCCACCTTTGTGAAAAGCAATTAGACTTGGCTCAAATTGAATATGCCACCCAGCATCTCGAAGCTTCATAGAAAAGTCTATATCAGCATCTAAGAAATCAAAGTCTTCGTCAAACCCTCCAACTTCCTCAAAGGCGATCCTCCGTATAGCCATTCCACAAGAATGAAGGCATAAAGGAACTTCCTTTTCTTGACTAAACCAAGATAAGCACCACGACTCTAACTTTTGCCCAAGTAATAAGCCAATCACGTTCGGTTCTGAACTATACGATCCAGTCGGATTACCATTTTCATCGACAAGCTTAAAACCCACGGCTCCTAATTTTGGGTTGTTGACAAACAAATGGGCAATTGATGGAGTTAGATCCATTAGGGGATAGGCATCACTATCTAACACAATAACTACATCGTCTTTCAAGTTAGAAACCCCGATGTTTACACTAGACACATATCCTAAGTTTTTTAAGTTGTGAATAATTTGTACTTTATTGGATAAAATTTCTGGAAAATTTTCTTGAGAACAATCATCAATAACTAAGATTTTTGTCAGATTGTCTTTTGAGAATCGATCAAGCTCTCTGACACAAATATTTGTAAGTTGCCAAGTATTGTAGTTAGTTATTAATGCAGAAATATTCATGATCAGTATTTATAAAGTGAAATAATGTTAACCACAAAATTTTGCGAAAATATTAGTCTGAATTGATAAGCAATGATCTTGATACCAAGAATAGCTAAGATCTGCGATCGCCTTTTTTTTCTATAATCACGTGTTCTATAGCCTTCACATGAGCTTCTACGCTATCACGAAATGACCAAGTTTTCATTCGCTCAATGGCGGCTTTACCCATCTGGTTTAGTTTATCACGATCATTTAAAGTTATCTTTAATATTGAAGCAAGAGCTTCTACATTTCCACTAGGATAAGTAAATCCAGTTATCCCTTCTTCTACCAAGTCGTAACCTGCACCAACGCGATCGCTCACCACAACAGGAATCCCACAAACCATTGCCTCATTGACAGGTAGCCCGTAAGGTTCCCACTCAGCAGGATGTACTAACAGATTACTACTCGCATAAACTTCTGGCAAACGTGAATATTTAACAAAGCCCAAGAACTTCACTCTATCAACAATCCTCAGTTTTTCAACTTCCGCTTTGAGACTATCCTTTAAGGGCCCATCGCCTACTAATACTAAATAGCTATTAGGAACATCTGCTAGGGCAAAAGCTTTTAACAAATCTTCAGGACGCTTGCGGGAAATAAATTTAGCGCAGAATACTACAACTACTGCATCCATTGGGATTTGCCATTCTGCCCGTACTTGGTTGCGATCAGTTTGCTGTGCGGTTTTAGCGATCGCATCATTATCGACTGTATAAAGAGTATTGAAAATACGATTTTCAGCAACTCCCAACGAACTAAGAAAGCGTTTTGAAGCAGTAGAGGGAACCAAAACACCATCAGCAATATATTTGTAGAGAAAAGGTAAAAGTATGCGCTTTAGTTTAACTTTCCATGTATTTCCTCCTGTCGGAGATTCTAGATAAGTAGCATCAGTAGATAGTAATAGTGGTTTGCCAGTGATTTTAGCTACAGCGATCGCTAACCAAAAAGTAACGAAATTATGACCATAGACTATACAACAGTCAAACTGAGGGACTAACTTTATAATCCCTAAATTTATCAAGCCGAATGCTTTATTTAAACTAGGGGCGGGAGAATAGTTAGGAACATAAACCCAAGGATATCCATCCATAACTTCGGTATCAAAAACATGCTTGTTAATAGACTCTGCCCCTTGCCATAACTTAGCATCCGCAATACTGCAATACGCAACTAGTAACTCTAGTCTGGGATCTTGGGCTAAAAGTTGTAGACCATTTGAAGATTGGATGGGTTGAGAAGAAACTAGTAAAGTGCGGTATTTGAGACTATTCATTAAATTTTCTTTAAGTCGAGTTTAGTCGAGTTTAAACCATTTCTAGCCAAATATCTGTGTATCCATTATTTCAATCAACATCCAGACAGCAGGCTAGCAAAGGTCTGGGCATGAACTGATAGATTATGTTCTTTATACCAGTTATATGCGTTATCAGCAATAGTCTGGGCGATTTCCATGTTTAAAGAATTTGATTGCGTTGTTGATAACCAATAATGCTTGCCAGCGATAAGCCCGTCAATCTCCATTTCGCTATGATTAAAATTGTTAGATCCTACGACCACTGGTAATATGCCATAAGCGCAATAAGTTGCAAAAATAGTTGATTTCGCTAAAAGCATGGTGGGATAATCGATTATTCCTACTATACTTTCTTGAAGGTAGGAATTTATTTTTAACGCTGGTTGTTCACCTAGAGAGATGATCGAAACATTTCCTACTTGCTTTAAATGAAGAGATAAAGGTTTCCCGATATCTAGTATTTCTCTTATATCTAGATCTCTAACTATTTGATTGAGAATATGTGTAGAGTTTTGATAAATAGGTAATCTTCTGCCGTAAGTACCAAATATTATCATTTTTTGTGATCGCTTTACTAATGAATCTATCTTTGATGATTCACTTATATTAGAGAAGACTGGCAGGCTAGTTATCGGGCAAAGTTTATCAGAGGTAAGTTGAGATAATAATTCGGTCGTCTGTTGCTGGCTAGCCCAACCGCGATCGCTTAATCTTGCTAATCTTGCAACTAGATTTTTTTGCAGAGGTGATAGCCAAAATGAACTCGTCCAAGGCGCTCCAGAAGCATAAAGTTCATGGAACATCGTGACGAGTGAACGATTAGGAAATGAGCTTTTCCAACGTTGTAATCCATCAATTAGCCAAACTGGACAGCCTCTTTGAGCGTAGCCATAGCCAGAATAATGTAAGACTATGGAGCAGGAGCGATCGCTACTTAAAATTTCAACTAACTTATTTGCAGTGCGATCGCGTATTTGACTAACAGCAAATCCTTCGATCTCGGATTCGCCACTCCATGTCGGGTTACCAACAATAAAATGAGTCTGAATATTAAAATCCTTGCGAAGCTGACGCGCCAAATTTAACGCATAATCGCCTACCCCATCAATTGCAGGGGGTAGCCTCGGAACTATAGAGTAAACGTTAGTTAAATGATTCACAAAAATTCTTACGCCACAGGGCTAAATGCTACCATGATCAGAGTATGCCCCGCGATCGCAATTTCTCTAATAGTTTTAAAGTTATGTCATATAGCGAGTTTACGACACTTAGTAAAGTCCAAACTGTCTTCAATTTGGTCATCGAAGAAGATCGCAATTTGTTTGCAGATGTAAAGGGCGTTATTCCCTCAGATTATCTTCAACAAACACTTAAAGAGTATATACCATTAGCGACTGCTATTAATACCGAAAAATCTCGCTCTGAATTTTTAATCGCGCCAGTGCTAGCAGAATTACGCCGTCAGACTAATTATCAAATCAGTTTATTTTCTGGCACTGAGTTTGATGTTGACAAAGAAAAAGGTCTAACGGGC
>JBBQHY010000190.1:0-5215 GCA_038324415.1 Pseudanabaenales cyanobacterium
ATTTCTCGATTTTCTCCAAACTGTTCATGATGAAGTTGATAGGTTATCAATTATCAGCTTCCATCATTAAGTGGTCTGTCTACTATGGCTGACCACTTTTCTTGACTGGTAATAACAGTTTTTAGTCTAAACTCCAGTTACTACCTAAAGCATAAATCTATCCCCTCTTTTGCTTGATTCATCCTTCAATTGGGCAACGCCAGAAATCGTAGCCCTAGCCGCAGATCCTATCAATCCTCTTACATTTTAGGTATTTATACTTTCAAAAATGATCTCTTACTTAGGTGCTACTACTTAAAAAAGCGATAGTTCTTTTAGGTTAGGCAAATTCATAATGTCAGCATCATCAGGATTAACCTTAAGAAAGTGATGGGTTAACAGAAATCCCACAATTGTCCAAGTTTGATAAAGCCTTGCCTGTTGACCGATCCAAGCTCCATTTGGACCATCAAAATACTCTGCCCAATTCTGTTGAGGTAATCTTTTGAGCAATAGGTCATAATTATTTTGAAGAAGTCTATCAATTTCTTTTCCATGGGTAAAGGATTGATGCTTTTTGTATCTGAGACTAGCGATCGCAAAATACCAAAATAGGCAAGGCCAGTGTCCGCCGTTATGATAACACCAAGGTAAATTTTTGCGATCATAACCAGTTTTCTTCCGCCATTCATCATTATCCAAGGGCGGATGACAGATGCGGAGGGGCATTTGGGCAAAGAGATCCCCTTGATTTTGGTGCATAAGATGGAAAAGCGATCGCTGCTGAGCAGGACTAATTAAATCGAAAATTGCCCCCAGACAGTTTCCCAAAGTGAAAAATCGAAAATCTGGTCTGCCCGTGCGAATGTTTCCAACGAGATACCCACCCTGATCTCCTAACCAATCTTGGAGCCAGTGGGGAATGGTTTCCGTTTGAATATTGTATTCATTGGAGACATGATCGCCATATTCTTCAGTGGGACGACGGCGCACAGTTTGGATAATTTTAGAATTTACCCAATATTGTTTCAACATATAGGTTCTGAGTCTAGTTAACCAAGCGATTGCATAGGTACTTTGGTAGACCTGCTGAGACTCAAAGGGAGATTCAGGATTAATATTTAGAGTTCTTGATTGGCGATCAAGATACCCTTTTTTAGTTAAATCAATGTGAATCAAGCCCACGGCACTTAATAATGCCCCGTATAAAAGCACCTGAATTTCTAAAGGATTTCCCCACACATCCAAGGCACGATCAATCATAAATGCTCCGTCAGGTACAAACAGTGTCGGCGCATCTCGAAAGGATGGATGCAGGATTAAATTTAGAAATCTTTGAATTCCTGTTTGCACATCCAAACTTGTTGCCCACTTGTGATCTCCTGTACGCTTCACATAGATATAAGCCAAAATTACCCACCACAAACTCGCATCTACAGAACAAACCCTGCCGATCGCTCTTTGCCCATAATCTGCAACTAGATGTCCATTTATTTCCGTAAAACTGGTGGGAAATATGCCTTCGGTTTGAAAATGTTTACTTTGTAACTTTAAGCAAGTATTTAAGAAATGGCGGACAATCTCGTATTTGCCCTCTAGCAACAGATAAATCATCACAGGTACATTATCCCTGATAAAAATCTCGCTATAGTTGAGGTCATGGGCGCTGGCATCTTTGGGAATTGCGGCGATCGCCCCGATATACTCTCCATCAATTTTGATCAAAGCCTTCTCATAAAAGAGAGCTTTAGCCAATTCAATTACTGATTTTTCATGCATTTAAAGACTTTATAAAAATTAAAGACTAAAAGATTAAAAGACTAAAAGATTAATTGTCGATTTAATTAAGATCATGATTCTTAAATAACCTCAGCCCTAGATTCATAGAGCCTTAAAGTTATGTAGTAAGAAGATTTCCTCTAAAGTATCTACCCAGCCCCCTGCCCCCAATTCTGGGGGTTCTGAAAATCAAAGTCCGCAGAATTGGGGATTTAGGGGCTTCGGAATAGGTAATTTTTTACCAGAAACCGACTAAGTTCTTACTCTCTTCCCACCATAGAAATATACGCAGTTCAAATGGGGTTAAGGGGCAAAGCCCCTTCGTGGGGGCGCCGCCCCCTACACCCCCAAAAGACTAATCTTTGACTGGGAAGGGAGTATCAAGTAAATCTTGTCAACCTTGGAAATCCTAGATCATTATCGCTTGTTTCGAGATAATTCGAGGTCAATATCAATAAAGTAATCTAAACCAATTCTTATCCCAATCTTAATAACTAAAAGCTAATCTTGGCTGTAAAATTAGTACCAATTAATTTTGCGGCCGCAACTAAAATTGGAGATATAACTACCTGCATTTATCCTTCTCAATTTTTATAGTTAAGAAAACATCAATCTGATATCAATGCCAATGTTAGAGATTCCTGCCGAGGGTAAAAAATATTCTAAAACCCACTTTGACCGCCAAATGCGCCGATTGGAGCAAGATGCCCTCCGCATGGGAGCTTTGGTAGAGCATTCATCTTGGTTAGCACATACGGCTTTATTTGATCGAGACCTAGAGGCAGCCATAAAAATTGATGCCCAAGATAAGCAAATTGATCAGTTCTATCGTCAAATTGAAGTAGATTGTATAGACTTAATTGCCCTTCAAGCTCCGGTATCCCAAGATTTAAGATTATTAACTGCTCTAATTCATCTAGTTCGAGATCTAGAGCGAATTGGAGACTATGCCGAAAATTTGGGGGAAATTGCCATCAAACTTTTTCCCTATGCAGTTCCTAGTTATATGGATCAAATTGAAGTGATGTCTAATCGCTGTCGGGCAATGCTGGCTCTAAGTCTAAGCGCGCTTTCTAATCTTGATGCCGATTTAGGTTTAGAGATTAAACGAAAAGATGATGCTGTGGATTTGGACTATGCCAATCTTTATAATTTAATTGCTAATCAGAAAAGTCTTGAATCTAGCTTAGAGCCAGCTATGCTTTTAGTCTTGGCGATTCATCACTTAGAGCGTATGGCAGATCATGCTACAAATGTGGGACAGAGAGTGGCTTACATTATCACGGGTAAAAGGCATTAAGGCATTGCAAATAATAGTTGATCTCCCCTTAAAATACCCACTGCGATCGCCAAGCCCACACAAATTATTAAACTTAAACTAAAAATAAATATGGCAAATAATTCCCCTGAAGATAGGGGTCGTTCGTTAGGCAATCCATTGTCATAGCTCAGGGGCTGATTTTTAGTAGGTGCAGAATTCATAGAATAGCTGCGGGAAAATTGAATAGATAGATCGTAGGACTTGCGGCGATCGGGATTGCTCAGGGTAGCATAGGCGTGATTTAGCTCTTTAAATTTCTCCAAAGATACTTCCTGACTAAGATTAGTGGTATCAGGATGATAAAGCTTACTCAAATCTCGATAGGCTGCCCGAATTTGCCGCTCGTTTGCCCAAGGCGTAATTCCCAAAACTTTGTAGTAATTAGCCATTAATTCTTTTCAATCCCAAAAAGATAGTTAAAACTAGATAATTTAGATTATAAAGGAAAGATTTGAACTACAAGATTGCTACAATCATCTTAAAATTGAGTTAAGAAATGCCTTGGGTTCGGATTATTAGTGCACTTATTGCTATTCCTCTAGCTTTAACGGCGATCGCATTTGGAGGATGGAGTTTTACAATTTTATTTAGCTTGCTGATCTATTTTGGGCAGCAGGAGTATTTCCAATTAGCCAGAGCCAAGGGCACAGAGCCAGCCGTAAAGACTACTTTGGTGGTTAGCCAAGTTTTATTAATAGTTTGTCTAATCAAACCCGAATTTGCCGATGC
This sequence comes from Pseudanabaenales cyanobacterium, assembly GCA_038324415.1. Lineage (GTDB taxonomy): Bacteria > Cyanobacteriota > Cyanobacteriia > Pseudanabaenales > Pseudanabaenaceae > PCC-7502. Next base: position 3,809 of record JBBQHY010000190.1, read on the forward strand.
GGTTCTACCAATTGCAGGCACGTTTATTTGCTTTTATTTACTTTTTCAACCCAAGTTTGCCACAATCGCCGATATTTCCGCTTCAGTTTTGGGATTATTTTACGGCGGCTATTTACCCAGCTATTGGATCAGGCTGCGGGGCTTAGATAGCCATATCAATTATCCCTGGCAATTGAGTGAAGGTTGTGTATTTGTTTTACTGGCGTTTGCCTGCATTTGGGCTTCAGATATTGGCTCCTATACCATTGGTAAATTAGCAGGACGGACAAGGCTATCGGATATTAGCCCTAAAAAAACCGTGGAAGGTGCAGTATTTGGCTTACTAAGTTGTGTGGCTGTGGCTTTGACGGGTGCATATTACCTACATTGGTCATCATGGTATATCACGGGGGGGGCTTTGGGCTTGATGATTGGGGTTGCCAGTCTATTGGGGGACTTGACCGAGTCGATGATGAAGCGAGATGCAGGCGTTAAGGATTCGGGGCAGATTATGCCGGGGCACGGTGGCATTTTAGATCGAGCCGATAGCTATGTGTTTACCGCGCCGTTGGTATATTATTTTGCCACCATAGTTTTACCGCTTTTGCCCTCAAATAGCCTTCCTCATTAATGAATAAGCAACTCCGCAGATTGGGCTTGATCCTTACTGTTATTTTTTTATTAATGCCGCTCCTAGCTCCAGTTTTTCGGAATGTGGGGATTTTGGCAGATCCTAACGAGTTTTTAAGCAATCCAATTCATGCTGCTCCATCTTTTAAGTATTTATTTGGAACCGATCAGCAGGGGCATGATGTTTTTGCTAGAGCGATCGCTGGGGCTGGAGTAGCTTGGCAAGTAGTAATCGCTTCGACCATTATCAGTGTGGCGATCGGCGTACCTTTGGGCATGATTAGTGGTTATCGGGGCGGCTGGCTAGATCGGATCTTAGTATTTATGATGGATGCTCTTTATACGATTCCTGGATTATTACTTTCAATTACGATCGCTTTTGTGGTGGGGCAGGGAGTATGGAATGCAGCGATCGCCCTTAGTGTTAGTTATATTCCCCAATATTTTCGAGTCATCCGCAATCAAACCGTTAGTGTCAAAACTGAATTATTTATCGAAGCCGCTCAAGCTCTAGGTGCCAATACTTGGACAGTTTTAACTAGATACTTGGCACAAAATGTGATCCAAACTATTCCCGTATTTTTCACCCTCAATGCCGCCGATGCGATTTTAACCCTTGCTGGCTTAGGTTTTCTGGGATTAGGCGTTCCCGAAGACATACCTGAATGGGGACATGACCTCAAACAAGCCCTTGATGCCCTTTCCACAGGTGAGAATATTTGGTGGACAACTTTATTTCCCGGACTAGCGATCGCCTTGATGGTAGTAGGTCTATCTTTGGTTGGGGAAGGCTTAACC
>JBBQHY010000191.1:0-5202 GCA_038324415.1 Pseudanabaenales cyanobacterium
TTCATCGACTATCTCTACATTTCTTTTATTTTTTATCTATTAACCAATAGGTATTCATTTCTCCTTTACCCTTAATGGAAATTGCGCCTCTTTTGCTGAAAACATATCGATCTTGAAGCTTAAGGTAAGTTGACTCTGATACTTGAATTTTCTCAGGCTCTCCTTGGGATTCCATCCGACTCGCAATATTAACAGTATCTCCCCAAATATCGTAGGCAAACTTATTAGAACCAATTACCCCTGCAACTACGGCACCAGAGCTAATACCAATGCGAAGAGCCATCGGTTGATTGAGGTGATTTTGAAATCTACTAATTTCCGCCTTCATACTTAAAGCCAGATCTGCAATCGCTTCAGCATGATCTTGTCCATGATCAGGAATGCCAGCGACAACCATATACTGATCCCCAATAGTTTTAATTTTTTCGACTCCATACTCGGTAGCTAGGGAATCAAAACGGGAAAAAATATTATTAAGTAAATCTACGGTCTTGCTGGGTTCAACCTCAGAACAAATTTGGGTAAATCCGACAATATCCGCAAATAGGACAGAAACTGAGTCATAGCCACAGGCTATAGGATTATTGGTTTGTTTAAGTTGTTGAGAAATTTCGTGGGGAAATACGCTCTGGAGCAGTTCTTCTGATTGCTTATAATCATCTTCCATGGATTCTAAAAGCAGTTCATAGGCAATTTCCATATTCTTTTGCTGGGAAACATCAATAATTACCCCATCCCAAATGATGTCATTACCCGCTAATTTATGAGGCTGGGCTAAAATTCTTACCCATTTGGTATGACCAACCTCCTGTGCCAAACGATATTCATGATCAAGATCAGTTAGCTGCTGCTTAGACTCTTCTATAACTCTATAGAGTCCCATTCGATCTTCGGGATGAATTACATCAAATATCCACTCAAAGATATTGGTAAATTCACTGACAGTAATACCAAGGAGTTGTTCGATTCTAGGACTGATGTAGGGCATAGATACGCGACCGTCCTGATGGGAGATCGCCTGATAAACCACCCCTGGAATATTGGCGATGAGGGCAGCAAGTTGTTGCTCTTTTTCAATGAGATTATGGGCAAGGGTGAGGCGATCGCTTACTTCTTTTTTGAGGAGAATATTCTTTTCTTGGAGATTTGCCTCAGCATTTTGGCGGAATTGAATTTCTGATTGGAGTTGGAGGTTTTGTTCTTTGAGTAGTTTTTCAATTTTTAGACGATTTTGAACTTCTTTTTGTAGAAGAATATTTTGTTCTTGAATCACTTGATCAACTTCTAAGCGACTTTCAATTTCTTGATGTAGTAAATAATTTTGCTGTTGAAGCTGATTTTTAAGCTGGCAAATGGTCAATTGATTATTGACACGGGCAATTACCTCTTCAAGTTGGAAAGGCTTGGTAATGTAGTCGCTACCTCCAAGGTTAAAGGCTTTAACTTTATCTAGAACTTCATCAAGGGCACTGATAAAAATGATGGGAATATTCTTGGTTTTTTCTTGGGATTTTAACCTTAGACAGACTTCATAGCCGTCCATTTGGGGCATTGTAATATCTAATAAGATCAGGTCTGGAATTGATATTTGTACGGCAGTTAGAGCCATCATACCATTCACAGCTTTTCTGACTTTATAGCCTTGATCTGTCAACATATTAGACAAAAGTCGAATGTTATCAGGGCGATCTTCAACTACTAAAATATCTGGAACCACTTTATTGATAGCTAAAGTGTTGGAATCTATATGTATGGTTAAAGCTTCTGTTGATTGATTGTTAAGGTTTTGAGGGATTAAATCTGAGACCAATTCGGTAACTTCAAGAGTGGGTTCGATGGATTTAGAAGCGATCGCTTGCCAGTCTAGTCCTAATTTTTGAGCAATCTCGACAAAATTTAGATAATCAATGGGTTTGCCATTAAAAAAACTGCTGATTGTGGGACGGGTTAACCCCACATCGATTGCCAAGGCACTTTGACTAGGGTAAGAACTCTGTCTGAGGGCTAAATGCACCTTCTCGATATGTTTTGTAGCTATTCTAATAGATCTGCTGCCCATTGCTTACCCACTAAATATATTGTTAATATTAACAACTTTTACCGAACTTTTACAGGGCATAATTTTATTTTTGACTAGAACTTAGACATCACTGGTTTTTAATACTTACAGAAACATAAAGTGAAAGAGTTTTAGAGCTTTTATTTCTTTTGGAAGAGTGTACCGAGCTCATTTTAATATATGTTTTCTTCATAAGCTGATTAAGCCCTAACTTCTATATTACAAAGTAAATCTTGCAATCCTTTAAAACTACTACTCCTATATATTTCTAAAAATGATTACATCAGATATTATCAATTCATCGAAATTGCCTAAAAATGTAGTCGTATTTAAACCATCAGGTCGGTTAGATGCTGAGTCTTATTATGGTGTCAGAAATGAAGTGATGGCGCTCGCTAATACTAAGCCTGATGTGTTAGTGATGGATCTGGAAAACATTGACTTTATCGATAGTAGAGGATTGGGATTATTAGTTACAATTCTTAAAACTATGCGGGTCATGGGCGGTAAATTAGTACTTTGCTCTGTGGGTGAACAGGTACAAATTTTATTGAAGCTAACCAGTACCGAAAGCTTATTTGAAACATACGCTCAGTTTCCTGCTGATTTTAACTAGATGGGAATGAGACTATTTCGGCGAAGAATGACTAATAAGAGCGATCGCTTCAAAATTAAAATTATCTACTAAATCCATAAATTTTTGGCTGAGATCATCACGGTCTTAGGGAATTTGCTGAATTAAGTTTTTTAGGGCTTCATCCATTAGCTGACAGATAGTTAACGGTGGAATATAAGTGTACCTATGTCTATAGATACTTTTCCCAAGTTTTAAGATTAATAATATCTAGTTGTTTTAACTTGACCGCATTAAGATTGATTTGATTAATTTGGAGAGGAACGTTGAGGTAAGCAGCGAGAGTTTTATTAGTGCGATCGCCAAAGCTTTTACCTAAATCTTGGGCTATATCCCTAACTGCTTCTTGTCCATTTTTAAAGGATAGATAGCCAACGAGTCCCATTGCCGCCAAAACCTGTGCCAAAAATGGTACGACTAGGGTTAAAAGTAAAGGGATTTTTAATCTTTGATTCTTGAAGATAGCCGTCATTTAAGAATCGCAGTTTTATTTATGTTTGTCCATAATTGATCTTTAAAAGTGATTTCAAAAGATCTCATGACTCAACCTGTAATCATCAAAAAGTAATTGCTTGCATTAGAAATTTCTATACTTGATTACCTTAAATATAAGATAAAGTTAACTAAATTGAAAGGAGAAAGTAATGCCTAAAACCCCTATGCAAATATCTGGACAACCAATCACTTGGATTGAACGAAACCTAGTTGTGCGGGCATTAGAATCTATACAAGACTTGATTGTGATTTCCCTGTGTATTGGCTTATTTGGCGTGATGGTATTACAGCTTAAGGATATGTTTATTTCATTGTTGTCGCCATCTAATTTCCAGTTTCATGAGATTACGGCTGATATTCTCTTTGTGCTAATTTTAGTTGAGTTATTTCGGCTATTAATTATTTATTTACAAGAACATCGGGTTTCCATTGGCGTGGCTGTGGAAGTCTCGATTGTTTCAGTTTTGAGAGAAGTAATTGTGCAGGGGGTTTTAGAAACTCCGTGGGTACAAATTTTAGTAACTGGTAGCTTTCTGCTGGTGTTAGCGGCTTTGCTTCTGGTAAGAGCGTGGATTCCGCCTACATTTGAGGGGATAGATCCTGAAACTCGAATCAGCAAAGCTTATAATTACCATACGGAAGTACCTAGCAATGATCCTGCAATTAAGCTTCAATAATTACCCGCAGGTTTCTCTGCTTTTTATTGACTCGACAGGTGGTAGCGTCCCCACGGCGATCGCCTGCCCGATCAAAATCGAGATCGATTATTGTCTGGCCAATTCGGAGATTGTGAATCGATAGATGTTGTATGGATTGAGGTAAGGCAGGATCAATAATATTGAGTTTATTGGCAGAGGCATTTGGCACCAGATTTACCATCATTGTGATTAATTGAAAAATAGTGCCCGTTGCCCACGCTTGAGGTGAACAAGCCACAGGATATTGAACTGGAGTTGAAAAGTTATCATGCTCGTAGCCGCAAAATAGCTCTGGTGGGCGTTGGTAGGGTTGCATCAAAGTCATACTAATTAACCCTTCAGCTAAATCTAAAGACTGATCAACCAGATTAAGCGATCGCAAACCCAGCGCAATTAAACTATTATCATGGTGCCAAACCGAACCAATGTGATAGCCCATGGGATTATAGGCGGGGGAAAGATTGCTAAGGGTGCGAATTCCCCAACCATTAAACATATCGGGTGCCTTGAGGCGAGCGGCCACACTAAGGGCTTTCTCATGATCGAATATACCTAGATTTAAGCAATGTCCAGGATTGGAAGTGATACTATCTACTGGTTTAAGATCACCATCAAGGGCTAGTGCACAATAGTCTTGTTCGACCAACCAAAAGTCTTGATTAAAGCGAATTTTAAGATCCTTTGCCTGCGATCGCCAGAGATTGGCTAAATCGGGTAAGTTTTTTCGATCCGCCAATTCAGCCATACGGACTTTGGCGGCATAGACATAACCCTGAACTTCGGAAAGGGCGATTGTTCCCTGTGCCAATTCTCCACGACGATTGACGATGCAGTCTTCTGAATCTTTCCAACCTTGATTCACTAATCCTTTTTTAGAGCGACGATTGTAGGTAAGATATCCACTGGTTTTACAGCTACGATCTATCCATTCCATAGCGGCGATCGCATTTGACCATAGTTTATCAAGTAATTCTGTATCTGCTGTCCAAGCAAAATACTCGGCATAGAGCATTAGCCACAAAGGCGTAGCATCAACAGTTCCGTAGTAAGGGGTGTGAGGAACCTCTTGACAACGTGCCATTTCTCCCAAGCGAATCTCGTGTAAAATTTTACCTACTTCTTCATCTCGCCAATCATCTTCAACTTTACCTTGGTACTGAGCCAAAATTGAGAGTGTATCTCTGGCGATCGCTGGGTCTAAGACTAAAGTTTGGGAAGCCGCAATAATGGAGTCTCTACCAAATAAGGTCGAAAACCACGGTACTCCAGCCGAAAGGAATTTATGACCTTCAAAGGTTTGTCTGAGTAAATAAATA
>JBBQHY010000192.1:0-5189 GCA_038324415.1 Pseudanabaenales cyanobacterium
TTATCCTGAGGATCAATACTGGCGAATTTGGCTAGTGGTAGGATTTTTGCTCAGTTTATGTGGACTAGAACTATTAAAAAAATTAGAGATCTACAAAGGTAACTGGATTAAATTCCTATGGTTAGGTTCTACGCCTTTAATCCTGTGGCTAGTTGGTGGCGGCTTTGGGTTAAGGGCTGTAAGTGTAAATTTGTGGAATGGCTTACTGCTAACTGTATTAATGGCGATCTCTGGAATTGTCCTTTCTTTTCCCCTAGGGCTCTTACTAGCATTGGGTAGACAAAGCTCCATGCCTGTGATTTCCACCCTTAGCACTGCCTATATCGAAATCGTCAGAGGATTGCCCCTAATTGGGATCTTATTCATTGCTCAAGTGATGTTGCCCTTGGCATTGCCTTCAGAGGTGCAATTTGATCGAGTGATAAGGGCGATCGCAGGATTTACGCTTTTTAGTGCTGCTTATTTAGCCGAAAATGTCAGAGGTGGGTTGCAATCTGTACCCCAAGGGCAAATCCAAGCAGGAAAGGCTCTAGGTCTTGGGACACCTGCAATTCTATGGATGATCGTCTTACCCCAAGCTGTACGGGCAGTTACCCCAGCGATCGCTGGACAGTTTATTGGCTTATTTAAGGATACTTCCCTCGTTTCCATTGTTGGTTTAGTGGATTTGATGGGAATTGGGCGATCAATCTTGGCACAGCCTGACTTTGTGGGGAGACATGTCGAGGTTTATCTATTTATCGGACTAATTTATTGGATATTTTGCTTTGGTATATCTCGATTTAGTAAAACTTTGGAAGCTAACTAGATAAACTGAATTTTATTGAAGGGCTTATAATAACACTGGCTTAAAAGTCGGATAAAAACAACTCCCCCAGAGTCAAAGGGTTACAATTACCGATAATATGCTTACAACTACGGCACAGCCAAATTCCAAAAAACTGCTGCGTTGGCAGAAAGTTAAACATACTTCCTTTAGTCGTCAGCGAGATATATTTGGGGCGGCGTTTACTTTTATATTTTTTCTGTGGTGGGATGGGCGATCGCCTAGTTCAGCTACTCAATCAAAACGGGCAAAGTGGCTAGTAAGTAAAATGTTAGAGCTAGGTCCAACTTTTATTAAGGTCGGGCAATCTCTATCGACACGCATTGATTTGTTCTCACCAGAATATGTAAGGGCATTTTCAGAACTTCAAGATAAAGTTCCCGCCTTTGATAGTCAAGATGCGATCGCTATTATTGAGACCGAACTCGGTAAATCAGTTTTTAGTATTTATCGAGATTTTAATCTAGAACCCTTGGCAGCAGCAAGTTTAGGGCAAGTGCATAGGGCAATGTTGCACACAGGTGATGATGTGGTAATTAAAGTCCAGCGTCCCAAATTAAAAGAGCTATTCGATCTTGATGTAGTAGTGTGTGGGCAACTGGTTAAAGTCCTGCGCCGACATTTTAAGTGGATGAAACAGCATGATCTTCAAGGCATTTTTAATGAGTTTTTTACGATTCTCTATCAAGAAATTGACTATCGCCAAGAGGGTAGAAATGCCGATCGCTTCCGTGCCAATTTCGTTAATAATCCTGAGGTGATCGTGCCTAAGGTCTACTGGGAATATTCCTCTGCCAAGGTTTTAACCCTAGAATTTGTCCCTGGTATCAAAATTAATGATATTGAAACCCTTGTAGCCCATAATATTGATCCCAAAGCGATAAATGAAATTGGCATTCGCTGCTATCTCAAGCAATTTTTACAGGATGGCTTTTTCCATGCCGATCCTCATCCTGGAAATTTGGCTGTAACCAAAGAGGGCTGTTTAGTATTTTACGACTACGGCATGATGTCGGAAGTAGTGACCTTTGACCGCGATCAGATGGTTAAGACTTTCTTGGCAGTTCTGCGTAAAGATGCCAATAGCGTAGTTGATACCCTTAGCGCCATGGGTTTAATTGAAAAAGTCGGAGACATGACTGCAATTAAGCGCATGATGAAATTTGTGTTGGAACGATTTACGGAAAAACCCGTAGACATTAAAGAATTTGGGGAAATCAAAAGTGAACTCTATGTAATTTTTGAAAAACAACCCTTTCGCCTGCCTCCGAAGATGACCTATTTGCTCAAATCCCTCTCCACCCTTGCAGGAGTGGCATTGACTCTAGATCCAGAATATAACTTCAAATCGGCAGCCCAACCTTTTATGAAGAGCTTAATTGTGAACCAAGGCGGCGGGATGTTAGGAGCGATCGCTCGCCAAACCCAAGAATTTATCAGCTCTAAAATTAATCAACCTAGTGGCACCGAGATTTTATTGCGCCGTCTCGAAGAAAGAATCGACCAAGGGGAATTACGAGTCCAAGTTACTTCAATTGAGAGCGATCGCACCCTCAAGCAAATTAATCTAGGAGTTAAAAGCCTAATCTACGCCTGTGTAGGAGGTTTTATGTTTTTGTCAGGCACAATTCTGCTCTTGGGAAATTTCGCTAATTGGGCTATAGTAACCTTTGCGATCGCCGCCCTAAGTTTTATCTCTCTGTGGCGAACTCATACCAGACTCTCATTTAGAGAAAAGTTAGATCAGTTTATAGAAAAATGAAATCATTACGAATCATCATAGTTATGTTGGAACCACCCCTACCATTCGGTAATGCCGCAGCTAGGTGGTTTTATGTTTTGCTTAAAGGCTTGGTGGATCGGGGACACCAAGTTACTGCCTTCGCTAGTTGTAGTAATTCCTTAGATATTGATAAAGCTAAACAAATATTTCCCGATTATGACTTGAGATGTTTTCCACATCCTACTAGAAGTGGGTTTCTTTCTAAATTAGAAACATTCCGTGAACCCTACTCTTACAGTTTTAGTTCTGAACTAAAAAAGCAACTAAATCAAGAACTTACTAAACCCTTTGATATTCTGCACCTAGAGCAACTATGGACTGGTTGGCTAGGCTTGGAACATAAACACAAAGCTCTGCTTAACATCCATCACCTAATATGGATCGATCAACAATTTATTAAGCCTACTAACATAGAGCAGTTTATCAATCGTTATCTAACTTTTTCCACAGAACGAAAACTTATAAATTCTTTCAAATATATCCGTAGTTGTTCTCCTCGCCTAGAACTAGAAATCAAAAACGCAAATCCTGATGCCAAGATTACAAATATACCAGTTGGAATAGATTTATCTCAATATATCTTTATCTCTGATCATCACAGATCTGAACAACTAATCCTAAGCTTAATTGGCAACATGAATTGGTATCCTGGATATTCGGCAGCAATTAGGCTGTTAACTCGACTATGGGCAAAAATTAAAGGCGAAGTCAAAGATGTAAAGCTCCAAATAGTAGGATGGTCTGCAAGATCGGCGTTACACGATTATCTTGACTTGCCAGACGTCATAATTACGGAAAATGTCCCCGATATTCGTCCCTACTTTGAAAGTACAAGCGTATTTTTATATGCTCCAGCTAGAGGTAGTGGTATGAAAATTAAAATTTTAGAAGCCCTAGCTTGGGGTATCCCTATAGTCACAACCAGCGAAGGGGTAGAAGGATTACCTGCCTTGGATGGTATGAATGTTGGCATCTGTGATCACGATGAGGGGTTGATTGAGCGAACTATTAAATTACTACAAAATCCAAGCCTACAAAATAAGCAGCGATTAGCAGGAAGAAGTTTAATTGAAGAAGTTTGTAGCCCACAGATAACTTTAGATGCCTTGGAATCTTTATATGGAAAAATGATTAGTGCAAGATAAAATTTGGGCTATAACTGGTGTAGCTGGATTTCTTGGTTCTCATGTCGCTGAACAGCTACTACAAAAGGGAATATCTGTAGTCGGAATTGATAATTTTGCTTCAGGTAAGCCTGAGTTTATTCAACCTTTCCATGAAGATCCAAACTTTAGGTTTTATAACCTAGATATTCGAAACCTTGATCGACTGACTCAGATATTTGCAGAAACCCAACCAAAGGTGGTAGTGCATTTAGCGGCTATTCACTTTATTCCCACAGCGATCGCTAATCCTGCTTACACAACAAGTCTTAACGTCTATGGTACGCAGTGTGTGCTAAGTGCAGCAAAATCAATTGGTGTCGAGAAGATCTGGTTTGCTAGTACGGGCGATGTTTATGCTCCTTCTGATTTACCCCATTCTGAAGATAGTAAGTTAGCTCCTTTTAATATCTATGGCTTAACTAAGTTAATGGGAGAGGAACTAGTCAAACTTGAATCCAAGCAACAGCCTGATGTATCTTTTGTGATTGGTCGACTGTTTAATCTCTATGGAGAAAGAGAAACTAATCCTCATATTATTCCAGAGGTATTAACCCAACTTCAAAATTTTCCAGATGCTCCGCTTAAGTTAGGAAATCTATTTCCCAAAAGAGATATGGTACCTGTAGAAGATGCAGCAAAATCTATGATTGAGACTATTAATAAAGCTCCTAAAGGAGTTACCACTTTAAATATTGCCACTGGTTCTACTTGGTCGATGCAAGAATTGATTGATACAATTGCTAAAATTCGCCAAAAGCCGCTAGTGATCAAGCAAGATCCTAAACAGGTCAGATCTACTGAAAGAATTCATCTTCAAGCTAATGTCAGTTGCCTCCGAGAACTAATTGGTTGGGTACCTCATTCTAATTTTTATGAGGGATTAAGCAAAATTTTTAAATAGTTAGATTTTGATGAAAGTTGAATAGTGTCAAACTTTTGATAGCCAAGTAATACTACTTAAAGATTTCGAAACCAAATAGTCAAAAATTTGCTCAAAATTAACTCATTTTGGGGAAAAAGAAATTCCCACCACTATTGCTAAAAACATGATGGGAACATCCACTTAACTAATTCAAATCTATTTTTTAGGTGCAGGCTTAGACGAACTAGAATCTGCCACATTGAGAACAGGATTCTGGGTAAAAAAGTCTCTGGACATAATCTTAAACCCAGCTCGGTGCACGGTCATAATAGGCCATTCCTCAGGACGGGGAATATGGGTAACTCCCATTGTGTACCACACGACTAAGTCCTTACCATCGAGGGACTCGTTATCGGCAATCCATTGGGGTAAGCCCTGATTGATTTTACCTTGATTGGGATAGTCACCTCCTGCGTAGAGTTCATCGCGTTTATAGCGGGTTGCCCACAGATGATGGGTGGCAAATTTGCCTCTTTGATAAACATTGGATTC
>JBBQHY010000193.1:0-5182 GCA_038324415.1 Pseudanabaenales cyanobacterium
GATTTTTTTGGGTGATTTGGCGTAAGGCAGATAGCCAGTAGAGAGGATTTTGGCGTAAATCTTCTAATAAAAAAGGAACTACGACTTTCCCCATACTCACAATCTTCTGATAAGCAGAATGCTTTGCCATCTCGACTGTAGATGACATACCTTCTAAATCTTGTATCCATTGAGAGGCAAGATTGGTAAATTCTTCTTTCGCTTCCTCAGCGCTATATTCTTTGGCAACGAAATTTTTGTTAACCCTATGGCTAGCAGAGAGCTGTTTACCTAAATCAAAAGTGAATACCCTAATACCAGGTAAGTTGATGTGAGGCAGCTTTGGGATTAACTCATGCTCTAGGTCTGTAAGTTCTTTTCCTTTGGGTTCATCAAACCATTCACACTTAAACCACAAAACGCAGTATGCACCATAGTTTATATGCTGATTCCTCATGTAACTTGGTAACTGACTCTCTAGTCCATGAATTACATCCTGAGAATGAGCGAGTTTGAACTCAACGAATACTTCTGACATGCCTAAGTTCTGAACTGATGCTGCGAAGCTAAAGTCCAGATTACCAGTACCTGTCTTGCGTTCTGGAGTAACTCGAATCCCCCCTAGCAGCATTTGATCGTGTAAAAGAGCATGGATTGTTGGGTGAATATCTGTCTCACGCTTTGGTGAACGATCACTAATCTTACTCCCAGAATAAGTTGTGTTCCAAAAGCCATTTATAGCACCAGGAGCTATAATTTTTTCTTTTAGCCCCAGTAGAGCTGCGTACACTTGTTCCCTAAATTTTTCTTCAGATTCATAGTTGGTGACTGGCGTTAAAGTTTTCAATATTGCCCATTTTATGAGAGATGAGGGCGGGATAATTGGTTGAGTTAATTGTTCTTTACTTTCAAGAAAGTCACCACCAGGACTACCACATATTAGCCGAAGATGTCTTGATGACCAATTAATGGTGAAACAAATCGTTAGCGATAGATCAATTACCTGCTTGATATCTAAGGTAATGGCTTCACCATTTCTATGTAAAATTAGGTCGAAGTCACGAATTTCAGCAATAAAGTGGAATTGAGAGTCAATAACCTTAAAAAGTAGACCTTGAGGTAGCTGGTTAAAACTCATCTGAAAGCCTATTTGTCCTTCAGCTCTAAGTAGGTTGATAGGTGTTATAAAACCTCTAAAACTTTCGCCAATCTCAATTATAGGTAAGTCTTTTGAATTGATTAAAGTAGTAGAGATACTATCCATTACTAAGCTTTTTAGGTTTGTAAGCAGAATATCAGTCTAACTTGTGATACAGGTATATTACCGAAGAATTTTGTTCAAAGTATGTGGCGATCGCTTTTCATAATGGGAGATGCGAGCGCATAGGCTAGATGGGTATAAGCATTGCGATCGCCAATGTTAGGATCAGCCCAGACGATATCTGCATGATTGCCAGTCTGAGATGGAATTTCAAACAACCTGTAAGTCATATATTTATTCTTAGTAGTTTAGATGACGGGGTAACACCTAATTCTCATCTTAACAATAATCTTAGGCGAGGGATGAGGCATAACAAAGCGATCAATAAAGTGATATTTATTGAGACTAGATTGCCACCATATCACTATATTCAGTCAGCATTTCATCGTAAGTCAGAGCGTCAGATTCTGCTTGGGGCGACCACAGTAATTCAAATACAGATAAAGCCTCAGCCGAGACCCCAGCCATTTTTTCTAGTGCCTTTTGCAAAGTATCTCGGGAATTAACCTGTGTAAATAATGGGCGATCGTATTCAGTGCCAACTAATAGCGTGACCACAATATAGGCAGCAGGATCTTTATCGCCATCACCTTTATAGGTTTGATTTTGTCTAACTCGTCCATTCACATTGACCAAGGTTTCAGCAGTAAATTTGCTACGTTCGGTTACAGATAAATTATTAAATAAACCTTCAGCCTGCTCTCTAGTCGTAGCTTGGGAACTTGCAGAGACATAAACCCAATTTTCAGGAGTTCTTAATAATGCGATCGCCGCTTCTTGTAAAAGTATGACTAAACCTTCAGGAGTATCCGTATCAGCACCAAGGCTAATTTGGGAAAGCTCCTGCTGAATTGCTCTTGCTTCTGCCAATAGTCCAACTTGGAGCTTACTAATTGTCACTTTGTTGTTATCTAATTCGGAACCTCCAGCCCCACCAAAATTCATCGCCTTCAAAATCCGATAAACCAGATAACCAGTTCCACCTAATGCCAGTAAAACCAAGATTAAAACTAGCCAACCGCCGTCACTAGATGTTCCAGAATTGCGATAGCCATTGTTATTGTTGTAACCACCACTACCAGGAATAAAAATTGGAGCAATGATTGTATTTCCGCCACGCTCACGCTGAATCGGCGCAGGATTTGATCTGATTGGACTATTTGATCGAGATGGAGACGAAGGCGATCGGCGAAAGGAACCACCACCTGTTCTCCCTCCTGATGTTCTGGCTTCAACTTTATCGTTAAAAATATTTGCCATTATTTTCTGAGGATTTTTATCTGAATTTTTCTGGTAGCTAGGAAAAACAATCGATCCAAAACTATTGGCTAAAATTAATAGCAATAAGCTTGTCATCAGCGTACGAAACTTTATATTTTGCATTTTGACTTTAGGTATATGTAAGTGGGTAATTAATGGTTAAACTAGATGCTGTAGAGTTCAATAAATATATTCTGTGGTAGAACCAATTCTTTCTGGTATTTGTTTAGGATTAATTTTTATTACTTTGGGTGGACTTTTCTTTACCGCCTATAAGCAATATCGACGTGAGTCAGTCTAGTAATTATTTCCCGCTTTAAAATAATATCCTTAATTAAATGGGGGTGAAACTTCTTCACCTCTTTTGTTTTATATGTTTTTATATAGACAAAAAATAGCTAGAAATTAGAATTTATTAAACTTTATCTTTTCTTACGCCATTACTACTGTAAGAATATAACTAATTAAAAAGTGGTTGAGGCTTGCCCCACACTCCCTGATTACAGCAATCTTTAACTGGGAGGATTAGACTATCTGAAAAAATATTTTTTATAAGCAAGCATTCCGAAATACAAATCGTTTAGATAGAAGAACGACTTCGCCAAGCCATGCGAAACTCAGATGCGGCTGAACTAGATGCACTCATTGCCCCAGAGCTAATTTTTACCAGCTACTTGGGTCACTTTGTGAGTAAACAAGAAGACCTTGCTATACACCAGTCTGGAAAGCTCAAATTCACAAAATTAACCCCTTTAGAGCGGCACATTCAGACTAACGAAGAATTTTCTATTGTTTCCATCAAAATGCATATATTTGGCAGTTATGAAGGGACAACAATAGATCAATACTATCGGTTTACATGAGTTTGGGCAATGTCTTCCTCTGGACCTATAAAAATTATGGCGAGACATGTCGGTATAATTTTATCCTACTCCCTTCCCAGTCAAAGATTAGTCTTTTTGGGGTTAAGGGGCAAAGCCCCTTAACCCCATTTAAACTGTGTATATTTCTATGGTGGGAAGGGAGTAGCTAATGTTTAATAGAGAAATAGGTCAATGTCCATCGCTACTTATTTGAATCCACTTATTCTAAATAACATTGAAAATTGGAATCCAATTCCTAGATTTAAAGAGTGAAGGTGCAACCCCAAAGTAAGACTAATTCATAGCAGGTAAGGGAATAACTGGCGATCGCTGGATTTAGGCGGTTTCTGGTAAAAAAATTACTTAATCCGAAGCCCCTAAATCCCCAATTCTGGGGACTTTGATTTTCAGAACCCCCAAAATTGGGGGCAGGGGGCTGGGTAGATTCTTTAATGGAAATCTCCTTAGGAACAATATTCTCTTTGCAATGTTGCCTGAATGCTCTAATATGATCAATTGGAGAGGTGGCAGAGTGGTCGATCGCGTTCGACTTGAAATCGAATGACTGTTAAAGGTCCGGGGGTTCGAATCCCCCCCTCTCCGTTCTTAAATCGATTGATCAATATTAAATTAACTAAAGGCATGAAAACCGCTCTGATTTGCGGAATTTCGGGTCAAGATGGTTCTTACTTGACTCAATTCCTTTTAAATAAATCCTATAGAGTCATTGGTACTTCACGAGATGCTCAAGTATCGAGCTTTCAAAATCTCAACATTCTAGATGTTCGGGATTATGTCAAGTTTGAGTCGATGGCACTAAATGATTTTCGTAGTGTTTTACAAGTTGTGAGTAAAGTTAAGCCCGATGAAATTTATAATCTAGCGGGTCAAACTTCTGTGGGCTTATCCTTTGAGCAGCCCGTCGAGACAATGGAAAGTATTGCTCTAGGTACCTTAAATTTATTAGAGGTAATTCGTTTTACTCAGCAGCCAATCAAATTATATAATGCTGGCTCTAGTGAGTGTTTTGGCGATACGGGCGATCGCCCAGCAAGTGAAGATACCGCCTTTCGTCCTCGAAGTCCCTATGCTGTTGCCAAAGCTGCGGCATTTTGGGAAGTTGCTAATTATCGAGAGGCATATAACCTCTTTGCTTGTTCAGGAATTTTATTTAACCATGATTCGCCCCTCAGACCCAAGCGATTTGTGACGCAAAAAATTGTAGCAGCAGCCTGTCAAATTGCTAGAGGCAAGTCAGAAATCCTATACTTGGGAGATATATCGATCCAACGAGATTGGGGATGGGCACCAAATTATGTTGAAGCTATGTACGAGATGATGCAGCTAGATCAGCCTGAAGATTTTGTGATTGCTACAGGAGCAACAAATAAACTCGAGGACTTTGTTGCTGAGGTGTTCGCTTACTTTGGTTTAGATTGGCAAAATCATGTCATTAGCGATCGCAGCCTGTTTCGTCCTACAGATATCGCTATTAGTCGAGGAAATCCTGAAAAAGCCAAACTTAAGCTGGATTGGGAAGCTAGTTATAAAATGCCTGCGATCGCCAAGATGATGGTAGAAGCTAATTTAGCAAATTTAACTTAAACCTGATTGTAACTGACTTCAACTACTTCTAATTCCTGTTTATCGCCCACAAACGGACTGTCAGAGGTCAGAAACAACATACAGTGGCATTCTTTACGCTCACGCATCGGTACACAAGGACAGTTCCAATAGGTGTTTTTAACTTCCGCCTCTTTGTCTTCGTAATAGCGGCAGGGACAGAGGGGCGCACCTAGATCGTCTTTATGTTTTGCCA
>JBBQHY010000194.1:0-5168 GCA_038324415.1 Pseudanabaenales cyanobacterium
CCCAAAAGAATCTGCTCTGTGCCAACGAAGTTGTGTCCGAGGCGGCGAGCTTCTTCTTGAGCCAGCATGATGACCTTAATTGCCTTTTCTGTAAAGCGTTCAAACATGGCTTTGTTCCCACTACTTGCTGCATTCGATAGAATTCATTGTAGCAGCCTATTTTCTAGGTTAGGGGTAGATTATTGATCGGTTTTGGTAAGGTTAACCGAATTATTGACGAATCTTAAAATTTTGGGGGATCGTGTCAATATTTTCGATATTTAATGAATGTGCGATCTAATACTGATGGGAATATTAAAGCCTTGATACCATATACACCTATATTTTGCTTTTAAATTTTGACTTTGTTCTTACTCCCTTCCCACCATAGAAATATATACATTTTAAATGGGGTTAAGGGGCAAAGCCCCTTCGTGGGGGCGCAGCCCCCACACCCCCAAAAGACTAATCTTTGACTGGGAAGGGAGTACTATCTCCTTATAGGCAAACTTACTCCTAAAAGCCTAAAAATTCGGTGGTATGTTTGGCTTAGGATATATTGACTAAACTGAATCCATGCTTAAATCTATAGTTTGAATGAATGCATCTGAACAGGCTAAAAGTATTGAATTAGCTACTAAAATTGCGGCGATCGCCTCTCTATTTAAACAGCAGTTTCCCATTGCCAAAGTCGATCTCAACCCGTGGGCTAATGACTCTTGCACCCGTGAATTTGTTGATCCTGATTCCATCGACCTTAGTTTTAACTTTCCGGGTGTGAATAAAAATATTACAAGCCGTAGTGTGCTCCTCCAAATTCGATTTTATGAAGGCAAACTAATTGGCATCGAGTCCTCAGGATTTGGCTATCAAGGCAAACAATGGCATCTTTCGACAATTAATAACTGGGAGTTTGTCGGAGATTTTCCGCCAAGCGATCTGTTTGCAGGAAAACTTAAGCAGGTTTATCGCGATATTTTTGAGCTATTTCCACCTAATTACAACTAGAGCTATACCTAGGAATGCCCAAACAGATTAAATCGCTCTAAATGGACTGCGATCGCCGAGGGTAATTCTTGAGCTAGGGCATTGTAGTTTAATGCCGTAAGTCTCTGGTGAATCGGTAAGTCAAAGGGAAATACGCCCTGATCTTGACTGCCAACTTGGATTAATAGTATTTGCTCCGATCTCTTTGCCTGAAGTGCATACCCAACTTCCACGCAAACATGGGGGCTAGGAATTAGCTGGGGTGGATCGGTATGGATCTCTACGATCGCACTCACATCGGCAATGAATAGTAAGCAGCGCTTCAGTTTTGTGAGTAGAGTACTTTTGAGTTTAATCGGCTCATCGGTGGAACGGTGGGATTGCTCTAAGGTGAGTTTGATCCTAGATATGCGATTAATTTCAGCGATCGAGGTTTCCAATGCCTCCAGAATTATTTCACTATATTGTGGTTGCTGAATTTGATAACTAAAGAATATGGTGGGATCTAGTTGAGACAGTGCCTCTTGCTTGGTAAAGTAAACTTCGTGGCTAATTAGATCAATATTGGCGATCGCATAGCTACCACTACCTTCAACGTAAAATTCAATGGTTTCGCCTAGCAAGTATCGCTGAAACCACTCTGATTCCCGAACTACTGCTACTTCATCTAAAAAATCTGCCCTCAGGGCTGACTTCAGCAAACTATTTTTTGCCAACCGTAGATCATGGGGACGTTCAGCTATTGATCTCAGGGGTTCATATTCAGGAATGTACCAAGCTCTTAACGCAATAATTGCCATAGTCTGCTAATGCTAAATTAAAGCTACATTTAAGACTCAGATTACACTAAATTTTTAAGCGATCGTGGGTAATAATTAACAAAGTTAGATTACTGATAGATTACTGATTAATTATTATGACTACCCATTTCATCACTGCTGAGATTGACCTAAATCAAAATCAAGAAAATCTAGTAGAAGCAATTGAAACTACCCTTTCCGAACAAGGTGAACCTCTTCGTTGGGCAATTACCGAAGTCGATAACCAAACTGCAAAGGTTGAAGCTGTAGTTACGACAAGATCTAACTAGTTTTTAGACCTTAAATATAGAAATATAGCAAGCGCAAATAACTTGTGAATGGGGTAAAGAAAATCCAGCCCCTTCAAGATTTGTATAATAACGCCAAAAAAATAAGCTCTCACCACTTGAAGTAAGAGCTTTCAGACTTATCTATAAATTCAGTACTAGACGATTCCCCAGAAGTGAAGGACACCTTGTCCACTGACTAACTCGACTGCGATCGCGGCTACAAATCCGATCATTGCCAGACGACCGTTCCAGTTTTCAGCTCCGTTGGTAAAGCCCCATGACCAACTGTTGCGATTTTCGTTTTCCATTTTATTGACCTGAGTTAATTTGTTAACAATAAGAAATGTAACAGAACATTGAGAAATATGCAAATTTATTTTTGAGAAATCCTGAAAAGACTAGATGATTTCCAGAAATAAATTAAAGTATCCCTATTTGGTAAAACTAGATTGCGCTCCAGCCTAGCTTCAAGCATAGCTTTAGTGATGTATATGTTGATCGAGGTATTCTTATAGAGAAAAGTTTTTGGTATTAGTTAATTGATTAGAATTTGGGTGGCATTAATAGTTTTAGTTTTAGCAGATTCTGCTGGCAATTTGTTTTTGACCCGTGGCATGAAGCAGGTCGGCGCAGTTTCAACGCTTAATCCCCAAGAACTCTGGCAAACTGTAAAAAAGGTATTTGGCAGTCCACTTTTACGAATGGGTATAGGCTGTATGGCAATTACTTTTTTTATGTTTATTGCGCTTATGAGTTGGGCAGATTTAAGTTTTGTTTTACCTGCAACTGCCCTAACTGAACCCGTAAATATGTTGGGAACAAAGTATGTGCTAAAAGAAAAAGTTACAAAAGTCAGGTGGCTCAGTACATTATTAATTTGTATAGGGTTAATTTTAATTTCATTCCCCATCTAGAAAATTATCAAGTGAAAATTATCAATGAAAATTATTAATTAATTACGGATAACCCTCTTTAAGCTTATTGGGAAGCGATCGTATAATCAAAAAAATGAGTTAGAAATATCTAATTTTTGCAGACCCAACTCTTTACTAAATTTAAGATCAGGAGATCCAGATTATGCTTGAACAGGGAACGATTAGCATTCATACCGAGAACATCTTTCCCATTATCAAGAAGGCTCTTTATTCAGAGCGAGATATCTTTTTAAGGGAATTAATCTCAAACGGAGTCGATGCCACCAGCAAACTGAAGATGATTTCCTATGCAGGTGAGACTACTACTGAAGTTCCAGAGCCAGAGATTAGCATTACAGTTGATAAGGAAAAGAAGACTATTACTATAACTGACAACGGTATTGGCATGACCGTAGATGAAGTTAAAAAGTATATCAACCAAGTTGCTTTCTCTAGTGCTGAAGAATTTATTCAAAAATATACTAATACCTCCAACGATAGCCAACAGCAAATTATCGGACATTTCGGTTTAGGGTTCTATTCTGCTTTCATGGTGGCTGCACAAGTTGAAATTGATACCTTGTCCTATAAAGCAGGAGCAGAGGCTGTACATTGGTTCTGTGATGGTTCTACAGCTTTTACCTTGAGTCAGAGCGATCGCACCACTGTCGGTACAACCATAACCCTGAAAATGCAGGAAGATGCCGAAGAGTTCTTAGAGACTGCCGAACTGCGCCGAATTATCCGTAATTATTGCGATTTCATTCCTGTACCTATCAAGCTCAATGATGAAGTTATTAATCGGCAGAAAGCATTATGGAATCAGGCTCCTAATTCTTTAACTAAAGAGGATTATTTAGAATTTTATCGCTATCTTTATCCTTTCCAAGACGACCCGTTATTTTGGATTCACCTCAATACTGATTACCCTTTTATCATCAAAGGTATTCTCTACTTCCCCAAACTCAAGGCAGATATTGATCCAAATAAAGGAGAGATAAAACTATTTTGTAATCAGGTTTTTATCAGTAACAATTGCGAAGAGGTCATTCCTAAGTTTCTCCTGCCCCTAAGAGGCGTAATTGATAGTTCTGATATTCCCTTAAATGTCTCTAGAAGCTTCTTGCAGGGCGATCGCAAAGTTAGAAAGATCCAAGACTACATTGCCAAAAAAGTTGGAGATCATCTCAGTAACTTGTATGCAGACCAGCGAGAAGAGTTTCTCAAGTGTTGGCAAGATATTAGTTTGTTCATGAAGTTCGGAGCAATGAATAGCGATAAGTTCTATAGCCAAGTCAAAGAGATTATGGTTTATGCCACGAGCTTTGTCGATTCTGAACATAAAAGTGAATTTGGTAACTACACTACGCTTCAGAACTATTTAGAACGGAATAAGGAGAAACATGAAAGTGAAGTTTTCTACACTTCCGATCCCGTTGCCCAGTCCACCTATGTGGATTTACATAACGCTCAGGGCTTGGAGGTTCTGACCCTAGATTCCTTTATTGACAGCCACTTTATCCATTTCCTAGAGCGAGAATTTAATGATGTCAAGTTTTCTCGAGTTGATTCGGAATTGAGCGATCGCCTGATTAATCAAGAAGCTAAAACCGAACTTATCGATCCTAAAACTAATAAGACTAAGAGCGATCAGCTTCAGGACATCTTTAAGGCAGCTTTACATAACCCTAAGTTAGTGATTCGCACAGAGGCTCTAAAATATGAAGATCAAGCTTCGGCACCACCAGCGATGATTCTTTTACCTGAGTCAGCCCGAAGAATGCAAGAAATGGCGGCATTAATGCAACAAACAAATGTCGCTTTCCCTGAAGATCATATTCTTTTGGTTAATACATCCCACCCGTTAATGGAGAATCTTTTAAGCCTAGATCAGAGCGTCATTCTTTCTAGTGCGGGGCAACCTTCCCAATCTAAAGAGTTAGCTGAACTAATCTGTAATCATGTGTATGACTTAGCCCTAATTGCCCAAAAAGGCTTTGATGCTAAAGGGATGAAGGCATTTTTAGATCGTTCCAATAAATTACTTCTCCATCTAGCCAAGACATAAGGCGGTTTTCGGTAAAAAAATCACCTATTCCGAAGCCCCTAAATCTCCAATTCTGGGGACTTTGATTTTCAGACCCCCAATTTTGGGGACAAGGGGCTGGATAGATTCTTTAAAGGAAATTACTAAAATA
>JBBQHY010000195.1:0-5161 GCA_038324415.1 Pseudanabaenales cyanobacterium
ATATCAGTTTCAAATCCTCGTAATTCATAATTATTTAAGTTTGTTTCTAGCTCCACATCTTGAATAATTTTTGCCATAAATTGCGAGTGTTTAGCAGCTTCAATCCCTTGTTCTAGCTTTTGCTTGATAGCACCTTTCATATTAGGAGTAGATGCCAAAATATTTTCTAAATTACCATACTCTTCTAATAGCTTCACTGCCGTTTTTTCACCAATGCCCCGTACTCCCGAAATATTATCGGAATTATCACCACATAGAGCTTTGTAATCAACAATTTGAGTTGGCATTACCCCCAATTTAGTCTTAACATCTTCGGCATGAAACTCAGATATTTTATCTTTTTGCCCTAAATGTAAAACGGAAATTTGCCTCTGATCGTCTATTAATTGAAATAGGTCTTGGTCGCCACTCAAAATCTTGACCCCATATCCAGAACTTGCACCAAATTCACTTAGAGTTCCTAAAATATCGTCAGCTTCATATCCTGCTTTAGAAATAGTATGTATATTCATGGCGCTGAGAATTAGCTGCAAATTGATTAAATCTGGAATAAAGTTCTCAGGGGTTTCTTTCCGTCCTGCTTTGTAATTAATATCAGCATCGTGGCGAAAAGTTGGAGTAGCTAAATCAAAGGCGATCGCTATGGCAGTAGGTTTTTGTTTTTGTAAAATTTCTAGTAAAGCTTTCAAAAATCCGTAACAAATACTCGTAGGAATACCCGTAGAAGTACAAAGTCCTCCGTCTTGTTTGTAAGCGAAGGCATAGAAAGACCGAAATGCTAAGGAATGCCCATCAACTAACAGTAAGGTGGGGAGGGGTATAGATGACATAGGATTTTTGAGAATTATATCTAGAGATAAGATCATTAATTTAGCTTACTTAAATCTATAAACAGCATCAGTTATGGCACAGACATCTTTAATTTCTTTGGCATCATGTACACGCAAAATGTCGGCACCGTGTGCGATCGCAATACTACAAGCTGCGGCTGTTCCCATTAAACGATCGCTGGGAAGATCTTGATCGCATAACTTTCCGATAAAGCTTTTACGGGAGGCGCCAACTAAAATTGGGCAGCTTAAGTTCTGAAGTTTTTCTAGTTCACGCAGCAGTTGTAGGTTATGTTCTAGGGTTTTACCAAAGCCAATACCTGGATCGATTGCTATTAAATCTTGAGGTAATCCACAGGCGATCGTCATGGCAATTCCATTCTGCAAAAACTGGCTGACTTCTGCGACCACATTTTTGTAGTAGGGACGCTTCTGCATAGTGCGTGGCTGACCCTGCATATGCATTAAGACAATTGGTACCTGATATTTGCCCACAAAAGGTAACATCCCTAAATCAAATCTGCCAGCTGACACATCATTAATAATATCTGCCCCTGCGGCGATCGCTTCTGATGCCACTGAGACTTTAGTAGTATCAATGGAGATCGGGAGATGAGGGTATTTAGCTCGAATAACAGTAATTACTGGGACAACTCGTCTAATTTCTTCATTACTATCCACAGGCTCAGCATCAGGTCGAGTTGATTCTCCGCCAATGTCTAAAATATCAATGTAGGGAGCAAGCTGATCTGCCTGTGCCAAAGCGGATTCTAGGTCGGTATATAATCCTCCATCACTAAAGCTATCTGGCGTAATGTTTATTACACCCATGAGATAGGTACGCTCTCCCCACACAAACTTATGATCGCGAATTTTCCACATACATATTAATTATTACTGCCCAAATTCTACCCGAGCTTGTTCCACAATATCTGCTGTGACAATGGTGCAATCATTAGCGTAGGTAATTTCTTCAATGCGTTGTCGAGCCTGCGATCGCACAAAGTAGGGAATATTTCTCAATTTTGCTTGAGCCTCAGTTGTCCATATGAGAGTTTCAGAATCTTCTGACATTTTAGTTGGCGGATGAGTGAGTAGAACTATTTATTACTTTGGTACTCAGTAACAGAATTGTAGTCAACAGTTACTGAATTATAATCAAAAGCGCATCTATAATATTACCTATGATTTTTCTAGAGTCCAAAGCCTACCCCTAGCTATTCCTGAATTGATTTGGGCTACTCCATAATTTACCTAACTCATTAGAAATTAGCTCTTTTAAGGGCACAATATCTGAGCATGGTGCCGAATGTGATCCTCAATGAAAGTTGCGACAAAATAAAAACCGTGATCGTAACCCTCGTGATAACGCAAAATTAACGGCTGATTCGCTAATTCACACGCCTGTTGGAAAGTATTAGTAAATAGCTGGTTTTCTAAATATGCATCCGCCCGACCTTGATCAAATAAAATCGGCTGAGTAAAGCTATGCTCTTTTACAAGTTCACTAGCATCGTATGCTTTCCAAGTTTCCCGATTGCTTCCCAAATAATTTGTAAACGCTTTTTGCCCCCACGGGCTTTGACTTGGAGCCGCAATCGCTGCAAATACCGAAACCGATAAATATTGACCATGGTTGCGCAAAGCACATACTAAGGCACCATGTCCACCCATTGAATGTCCAAAAATGCCTTGACGGTCTGGTAAAGTGGGAAAATTTTCATGGATTAAATTTGGCAATTCCTGAGTAACGTAGCTGTACATTTGATAATGCGATCGCCAAGGCTCCTCCGTTGCATCCACATAAAATCCTGCTCCACTCCCTAGATCCCAATCTTTACTTTCATCAATAATCCCTGTATTTCTAGGGCTAGTATCTGGTACCACTAGGATTAAGCCATACTCCGCCGCCCATCTCTGCGCTCCCGCTTTTGCCATAAAGTTTTCTTCGGTGCAAGTCAATCCTGAAAGAAAATACAGTACAGGCAAAGCTTGCGACTCTGCTTGGGGTGGAAGATAAATAGAAAAGTACATTTCGCAGTTGCAGACTTCAGAAAAGTGACTATAAAAGCCCACCTTGCCACCAAAGAAGAAATGTTCAGAGCGAAGTTTTAGAGACATATATTAGTTTTGAGTAATTCAGTCGCCCTAAGCGATATGGTTATTAATATGTACTTGCCATGATTTTAGATGACATCAGCAGAAATTTTAGCTAGTTTTGCCCGCTTTGGTATTCATTTAGGTTTAGAACGGATTCAGCAGCTTTTATCATATTTAGGAAATCCCCAAGAACAAGTCCCAATTATCCATGTGGCAGGTACAAATGGCAAAGGCTCAGTGTGTGCTTATCTATCTTCTATCCTCAGTGCCGCAGGCTATAAAGTTGGTAGATATACATCACCCCATTTAGTGGATTGGCGGGAGCGGATATGTATTAACTCGGAATGGATTAGTGATGAAGCTTTACTTGAAGCACTCCATCAAGTCCAAAACGTAATTAAACCCGAAGCTATACCAACCCAGTTTGAAGTAATTACGGCGGCGATGTGGTGGTATTTTGCCCAATCTCAGGTTGATATTGCAATTATTGAAACAGGTTTAGGGGGAAGGCTGGATGCTACTAATGTCTGCGATCGCCCTTTAGTTTCTGTAATTACCTCCATTAGCCGAGATCATTGGCAGAGATTAGGAGATTCTTTGAGTGCGATCGCCTCGGAAAAAGCAGGAATAATTAAGCCTAACTGTCAATTAGTAGTCGGTAATTTACCATCTGAAGCTATGGCAGTAATAAAGCAAAAAGCCGAAACCTGTAATTCACCGATCGCTCTGGTCGAAGCAGCCACTTTAATTAATCAAAATCGCGCAGAATGGCGGGGCATAGAATATCCGCTATCACTTTTAGGAACCCATCAATTAATGAATTCAGCGATCGCTATTGCCACAATTCAAACTCTACAAGCTCAAGGCTGGAATATTTCTCTAAGTGCAATTACTAAGGGTATGGCAGAAACCCAATGGCAGGGGAGATTACAGTGGGCTACCTATAAATCTCATAAAATTCTTTTAGATGGAGCGCATAACCTCGCGGCGGCGGAATATTTACGGATATTTGTGGATGAATATTATCCCAATGTTCAAAGGCGATGGATTATCGGAATGTTGGATACTAAAGACTATACGGGGATATTGCGATCACTCCTGCAACCCCGAGATTTATTATTTATTGTGCCAATTCCCAACCATCAATCTGTCGAACCTGAAATTTTAGGGGCGATCGCTAACGAAATCCTCAAATCCCCCGCCATGCTCTGTGCAAATCTGGAATCTGGATTAAGATCAGCTTTTAGCCATAACTATCAAGAATCTGCCCTTGTAACGCTTTGTGGTTCTTTGTATTTAGTAGGTGAGTTTCTTGGGGTAGAATACAGACACCGATCCTGATTCCCTATGCAAATCACCTTCCTTGGCACAAGTTCTGGAGTTCCCACCCGTAAACGTAATGTATCTAGTATTGCGCTACGACTACCCCAAAAGGCTGAGGTCTGGTTGATGGACTGCGGCGAAGGCACCCAACAGCAAATTTTACGTAGCGATGTCAAAATTAGCCAAATTACCAAGATTTTTATTACCCATATGCACGGTGATCATATTTTTGGGTTACCAGGATTACTAGCCAGTTGTGGCATGGCTGGCAATGTCGAACATATCGACCTATATGGACCTGCGGACTTGGCAGATTATCTGAACTCATGTTTACGCTATAGTGAAACTCGCCTTTCTTATCCCATTAAAATCCATAAAGTGATACCAGGCTTTGTCTGTGAAGATGAAGAATTTATAGTTACCTGTGCGCCCCTAAAACATCGAGTCACTGCCCACGGTTATCGGATTGAGCAAAAAGATCGGTTGGGAAGATTTAATGTAGAAAAGGCGATCGCCCAGAAAATTCCCTCAGGACCTTTATATGGACAGTTAAAACGAGGGCAGAGTGTAACTTTACCCGACGGCAGATTTATTGACGGTGGCGATTTTCAAAGTCCCCCCCAAATTGGACATAAGGTTGTGTACTGCACCGATACGATTTACTGCGAAAATGCCGTAGACCTAGCGAAGGATGCCGATGTTTTAATCCACGAAGCCACCTTTGCCCATCAAGATGCCGATTTAGCCTATCAACGGATGCACTCTACCACCACCATGGCAGCCCAAGTTGCCCTTAAAGCAGGAGTGAAGGCACTAATCATGACTCACTTTAGCCCCAGATATGCCCCAGGTAATTCTTTACAGCTAGATGATTTATTACAAGAGGCAAGGATGATCTTCCCCAATAC
>JBBQHY010000196.1:0-5151 GCA_038324415.1 Pseudanabaenales cyanobacterium
TAGAAATTTATAGACATGGGCATAGTGCAACGGGCAAGAAAAGATACATCTGTCGTACTTCTAGTTGTCCAAAACAGACGTTTATATTGGATTACAGCAATCAAGGATACCTGACAGAGGTAAAGCTAAAAGTTACCGATATGGCTATGAATGGAAGTGGGATTAGAGATACCGCAAGAGTATTAAAGATTAACCCTGTTACAGTGATCAAAGAGCTAAAAAAAACATTTCGGAGATAGAACCAATCAACTATCCACTGCTAGAGCAGTTAGACACAGAGAAAATTGAAGTAGAGGTAGTAAAAATTGAAGCAGAGATGGATGAGATGTGGAGTTTTGTAGGTAGTAAAAAACAGCAAAGATGGTTATGGCACGAGATTGATCACGCAACTGGAGCAATTTTAGCTTATGTCCTTGCCCCGCATCAAGATTACGACATGGCAAAATTGCTGGAGCTTTTAAGTCCTTTTGGGGTGACAAAGTTTTTTACAGATGCTTGGGGTGCATACGAACGGATTTTAGATCCAAGTGTGCATGAGATTGGTAAGAGGAACACGCAAAAATTGAGCGTAAACATTTAACTTTGAGGACTCGAATTAAGCGATTAACCCGAAAAACGATTTGCTTTTCTAAGACAATATTGATGCATGATATCGTCATCGGTTTGTATATCAATCGTTATGAATT
This sequence comes from Pseudanabaenales cyanobacterium, assembly GCA_038324415.1. Taxonomy (GTDB): domain Bacteria; phylum Cyanobacteriota; class Cyanobacteriia; order Pseudanabaenales; family Pseudanabaenaceae; genus PCC-7502. Next base: position 687 of record JBBQHY010000196.1, read on the forward strand.
TCCTCTTCTAGTTTAATTACTGATTCAACAACTTTGTAACACTCCCATCTCAACGTGGTATTGATGTTTGATAGTTTGATTAAGGATAGGATCAAAGAGCTTGATCGCAAAGCCTTCAGCTCCCATAACTTTACCTATGACAGGCACAGTACCTAAAAAAATCGTAAATCCTTCTGGTAGATTTTCTCCTTGTTCTATATATCTCTCCAAGATATATTCAGGTTTCTGAATAGCTGATAAAGCAGATTCCTGATATAAATATTGCTCTGAATTGTTAATTAGATAAGACCGAAGTATTAGCTTATCCCAATGATCGATGACACTATCGATGTGCCAAAGCTCAGACCCTATAACTTTAGGGCATACCTGTTTAGATAGAGTGATATTTTGAGTCTCTAATTCTCGATCCGTATGGTCTGATCCCACTCCCAAATACCAACCATCAGGTAAGTAAATTAAAACAGGTTCAACTTCACCAGAAGTATGCTCTCCCTTAACTTTGATTCTATTGGCTGTTGTCAGCAGGCGTTTTGGTGTCCAGTAAAATGAAGGAGTAGCAGAGGGTCTGGAAATACCGATCGCTTCAAGTTCAGATATATGCTGTTCGACCATTTTGGGATCTCTTCCTGTATAACCAGCTAGTATCAGGGTAGCAATACTAACTTGAGTTTGAGTAAGTTTATTACCCTTTCTTAAATTAAATACGTGTGAATAGTAGCTTGATAATTTTGTTTCCATGATTTTTCTATTTTTTTGCAAAAGAAAACTCTCCTTAGAAATTTCAGAAGTGAATAGTTCAAAGGAGAGCGAGCTTATTTAGATCAGTACAGGAGCTTTTACTACCTGAGCAATTCTGCCGATCGCCACGTCTAATACGGGCAGATCGTAGTTCAAGGCAAATCTTAAGTAGCCTTCAGAGCCACACTTTAAGCCTGACATGACTAGAACTCCAACTTGAGCCAATTGCTTAACTGCTTCATCAGAAGAAGCGAATATTTCAGAAATACCAGCCCATACAAAGTTAGTACCTAGATTAGTGAAATCTAAATCAACTTTAAGTCCCAATTTGGCAAGCTCTAAGGTGAGGTATTCACGTCTATTAGCCATTTTCAACCTAACGTGTTCAACAGGTTCGGCACGGCTTCGTAGTAAATGAGCAGCGGCTACTTGACTCGAGGAACATACCCCGTTATAGGTAGAACCTGCTTGGGTGAGAATCTGTTCCATGACAGTACCTCTTCCCACCACATAACCAATCCTCTGCCCAGCCATGCAAAACTTTTTACTGAAGGAGCTAATTTCAATTGCTTCAGGAGCATACTCCAAAGCACTTTCAGGTTTTCTTCCCCCATGTACGCTGCCATAGACAAAATCGCTAATAAGAATCACATTATGCTTTCGACAAGCACGGGCGATCGCTCGATTCTGCTCTGGGGTAAAGACTTTGCCAGTTGGATTATGGGGATTGACGTGTATAAACGCCTGATTTACAATTGAGCTAAAGATTCGGTCAAGGATTTTATCATCCCCACTGCAAAGCTCTTCTATATTAATTTTATAGAGAGCTAAGTCTAAGGCTTTAAAAATATCGAAAAATCCAAAAAAACAGGGTACAGCTAAACCCACCATAGAAACCCCCGTAAAACGGGCTATGGCATTTAGGGATACCGAAACCCCTTCCCATGCACCATGAGTAACTAGGGTATTATTCATCGGGTTTATGAAAACCCCGTGATCCTCTTCATAGGTTTCAGTAATGGCTATCCTAAAGGTAGGCAACCCAGCTTTTGGAGGGTAGCTACAGGCTCCTCCAGTATTAAGTGCATCAATTTGCGCCTCAAGAAAAGTCTCTGGCATTCGACCATCTTGAGGATCGCCGACCTTCAAGTCAATAACCTTAGAAATAGAGTCTTTAGTAGGTATACTCATGATTAATACTCGCAATGATGTGTGTGTATTTAGAGGAGGGATGCCCAACTGGTTTAGAACTATAGAGTGCCACCTCAGTAGTCTTACAGCGAATTACGATCAAACGTGCCATAGATAGAAAAGTAAAAACCATAACGGGGCTACGCCCTGCGACCCTTTTTGTGGTGGATTTGAAATCAAAGTGCTGTAAGGTTGAACATTCCCTCTGAAAAATAATCCGAAATTAAAAAGTGATAGGAACAAGTAAGGGAAAGCCATCCGATCGCTGTAATTGAATAACAGTATTTGTCATTCGTTCATATAGATCGAGGGGCAGACCTTCACCTGTGATACAAGCGTGAACATCTTCAGAATGTCCGATATTACATAGCAGCCTTGCTACTTGTGATTCATAAATGTCAGACAATAAGCGATCGCTTTTGCCTGTGTAAATATCTGCCGTATAGCGACAAATTTTAGCCCCATCATCTATTTGTCCGTTACTAGAAAAGCCACATTCACTTAAATGGTTGATAGCAATACCAGCGCAAACGGTATCTTCCAAGCATGGCGAATTATAGAACCCTGCACAGAGGAACCACACAGAGGAATACTTCTGAAGAATTACTTCTGCCACGGTTGATTCAATGTTTGCCATTGTCATCAGAAATAGAGTCGAGGCTTCTACTTCTAAAGCGATCGCTTGGGCTTTTGCTCCATTTGTACTAAAGAACTTGATGTATTTGCCATCTAGATTTGAAGACGGAATTGATAAAGGCGAATTACTAAAACTGGCACCTTGAATAGGTAACCCGTTGAATTCCCCCCCAAACTTCCAAGGGCGATCGCCATAAACTGGAGGAGTTAGATCGCAGTCACCCGAAGTAGGTTTAACAGCTAGAGAAATACCCAGCACACCTGAAGCTGCTGCCACTAACATAGTCGTGTTCATTCTCAAAACATCAATCGAGATGATCGCCGTTTGAGTCATAACCTCAGCATCTATGTATTTGGCTTTAGCTATAAAGTCCTCAGGGGAAAGCGAAGCAAAAATCTTAAGGTCTTTAAACACATTTGAAACGTACGGATTTGGCATGATTACCTCTTAATAGTTAGTTAAAGTGAATGCCCCCAACTTTGCTAGGATCAGGAGCATTCAGAGATTTATTTAAATTAATTACTCAACCGCATCTGCCCCGATCGCACGTAACGCTGCAATTGCGATCGCACGATCTTGGTCGACAGTTCCGCCAGCAACGCCTAAAGCGCCCACAACAATGCCATTCACTTTGATCGGAAAGCCTCCGCCGACATTGGTCAACAGGTTCCCGGAAGCCATTGGTAAAGCGATCGCAAGTTCTTCATTCATCCATCCTGAGGGACGACGAGTAGAAGCGGATGTTTGAGCCTTACGCTTGGCCGTTTCAACCGAGTGAGGTGTGGCTCCATCGCTGTGAACAAGTACAATCATTACCATAAGAGCGTTGTACACAGTCACAGTAATAGCTACCCCTTGAGCTTTAGCAGCTTGTAACGCCGCAGTCACCGCTAGAAGAGCGAATTCATCCGTAATTAACTTTACGTTTCTTGTTAAATTAGTAGTCATTGTTTTTCCTCAGAATTTACTTTTGTTGGTAATTTCGAACCTTGACAACCACCTAAAATATGCAACTAGCAAAAAGCTAAATCACATATCTAAAGCTTTGTGTTATAGTCGGTAGCTCAAAATCTGTAGCAGGTGAGCTTAAGTATCTTGTCCTACCGTAACTATTAAATTTTCAGGGTTCGGGCTGAGTCAGCTTTTGCTTTTCCCAGCAAAAACAATGTAATATGCGTGACCCACCCCAAGGCAAGAGGTTTTTTCTTTCTTCTTAATAAAATTATTGGCAAGTAGATGGAAATACCTAAGATTCAATCACATCAACATTTTGCGACTTTTGATGGCAAGTCAAAGGATTGGCAAGTTAAGGCTTACAATCTTAAAGCTTCATCTATATAAAATATACTTAAAACACAATCTCAGTCAACGTTTGACGTGGTTCTTTTGGGATTAAAACGGCAAATTCAGTTATAGTGAATACACACCTATAACCTTGGTTTTTGTCGATTAACTTCGGGCTAAACCTAGGTTATTTTGAAAATTTAGGTTCTATTTCTAGGTGCGATCACCCATAAATAAACAAATAAAGAACCTATAGTGAGCCAAAGGATGGATGTGCCAGTAAATTTACTAAAGTTATAAAATTTTTGCTAAATTAAGAATGATTACTGCGATTGCCCTTAAAAAAACTTAAGTAAATAGAGCTAAATGCCAACAAAACTTACAAAAGGAGAAGATGTAAAACAGCAAGCAAGGAGCTTACTAGAGAATTTGATAGATTTGATTGGAGGCTCAAGATCGTCCAAAAAAATCGAAATTGCTTGGTTAGTTAAATTCGAAATTTTAACTGTTATTGGCTTAAATAAAGATTCAATAATAGATTTAATGGGAAATCAATTTAGCGAACAACAAGCTACAGACACATTAAATCGCTTAAGATTATTAAAATTCTTGACA
>JBBQHY010000197.1:0-5139 GCA_038324415.1 Pseudanabaenales cyanobacterium
AAAGACTAAGATCAATTTTTCTGCACTGCCAAAATACTGTGATGACCTAAAATCACCAAATAATGATCCTAATTTCAGAACTCAATTTTCTACCTCAATCTGTCTAGTAGAATGGAGTTCTGAAATTTTCGGTTCCCATCCCCAATGGTTGCCCTGATATACTGCAATATTATTTATCTAACTAAATCTATGATTCCTGGTGAATATTTTGTCGAGTCGGGTGAAATTATCTTAAATGCCGATCGCCCCGTAACCAGATTAACCGTTGCCAATGCAGGCGATCGCCCCATTCAAGTAGGTTCGCATTTTCATTTTTATGAAGTTAACTCTGCCCTCGAATTTAACCGCGAACAAGCCAGAGGACAACGCCTAGATATTCCAGCAGGTACAGCCGTGCGCTTTGAACCGGGAGATCAAAAGGAAATTGCCCTAGTTCCCTACGCTGGTCTGCGGGAGGTCTATGGATTTAATGCCCGAATTGAAGGGAAGTTAGATAATTAAAGCGCCAATTTAATCGTTACTCCCTTCCCAGTCAAAGATTAGTCTTTTGGGGGTGTGGGGGCTGCACCCCCACGAAGGGGCTTTGCCCCTTAACCCCATTTAAACTGTGTATATTTCTATGGTGGGAAGGGAGTAGCTCTATCAGAGAAAGCCGATGAAGCCCGGAAAAAGAGATATACCTATAAAAATAAAGATATCAGGAAGGCAATTAATGGAATTACAGAAACATTCATGGAATATGATTGAGGCTTTTGGATTAGATACAAAAATAGACAACTATAAAGGAATAAGGGCAATATCATTTTATTGTTGGGATTTGGACTGCATTCTTGATGTGCTTTCTATGGCTCTTGTTGATGAAAAAGAATACCCAGATAAGAAGGATGAAGGATACTTGAAATTACACGAACTATATATAACTTTAAAGAAAGCATATAAAGAAACCTATGGGTAGCAATTTGACATGACTGCCCAAAGTCTGATGGGAGAGTCTGTTTTAGTAAAGACTAAACAGGCAACAATAGATGGATTTTTTGATAAGTTCGAAGAGATTATTGGCGATCTGTGCATAAATAAAGCTGTTTACTTTACTTTGAAACTTTTAATTATCTAGTTTGGGCTTGGGCTAGAGTTTGATCAGCTAAAGTTTGATCAATAGTAGCGATCGCCTGATCAATTTCCGCAGCAGTGACAATCAAAGGCGGTACAAATCTTACTACCTTTACTCCCGCAGGGACTAAGAGCAAACCTTTTTCAATCCCACCTTGGACAACATCACGGGAGGAAAGGGTTGAGGACTCTTTAATGACTAAGCCCACAATTAGTCCCCATCCCCGCACAGTTTCAATTTGATCTGGATATTTCTGAGCGATCGCTTCTAAGCCCTGTTTTAACTTCTGCCCTCGCTCGCGAGCATTGGCAATTAAATTATCCTCGTCAATGGTCTGACATACCGATAAAGCCACATGACAGGCAAAGGGATTACCACCAAAAGTACTGGCATGATCTCCTGGGGCAAAAATATCACAGGAAGATTTACAGAGCATTGCCCCAATGGGAATTCCACCGCCCAAGCCTTTAGCAGAAGTGAATACATCTGGTTGAATGCCTAAGTTTTCATAGCCCCATAGTTTGCCACTGCGCCCCATGCCGACTTGCACTTCATCAAGAATTAGCAGGATTTTATGTTCATCACAGATTTCTCTAACTCTTTGGAAATAGGCGCGATCGCCTGGACGGACTCCACCCTCACCCTGTAGTGCTTCCAGCATAATTGCACAAAGCCTACCCTTATATTTAGTCACGGCAGCTTCTAGGGCAGAAATATCATTGTAGGGAACATAGTCAAATCCAGAAACTAAAGGCGTAAAGTTCTTTTGATATTTAGGCTGTCCTGTGGCAGTAATCGTGGCAAGGGTGCGCCCGTGAAAACTGGCATTTGCCGTTAAAATCATCGGATCATCAATACCCAACTTAGTATGGGCATACTTACGAGCAAGTTTAATAGCGGCTTCGTTCGCTTCTGCCCCAGAGTTACAGAAAAAGGCTTTATCAGCGCAGGAATTTTGCACTAACCATTTAGCTAAATCTCCCTGTGGTGCCAAGTAATAAAGGTTGGAGACATGATGCAGTTTCTGAATTTGCTCTGTTACAGCTTTAATCATGGCAGGGTGAGCATGACCTAGGGTACAGGTGGCAATTCCCGCCACGAAGTCTAAATACTCTTTACCATTACTGTCCCAAACTTTACAACCCTCTCCTCTCTCTAAAGCAATGGGAAATCTAGCGTAGGTATCCATAACATAGCGATCAAATTCTGAGGAGGAGTCAACAGCAGCAATGGTCTCTACGGACGATAGCAAGGTGGCAGTCATGGCTTATAACAAGGATTAGGTTGCATACATTATGACTAAAATCGAGAAATCTTATGTATATTTCGTTTCATCTATTTGTTTTATCCCATTAAAAAGCTAAAGTTCAGATCATGCTAGGTTGATTCAAATTTACTTTGCGCTATAAATTTACTTATTTCCTTACCAGTTCAAAGTTTACTGATATTGGGAGTATGAGAGTTTCACCACTTGCCTCGGTTTCATTGAAGTATTTTTTTAGTAGGGAGCGAGAATGTATGATCAGGAAATGTCCTAAATGTGGTTCCGTAGCTGTTAGAGCTAGGCGCACAGGGATGATACGGGCATTTAGTCAAAGTATTAAGATCTACAACTATCGCTGTAAAAGTCTAGAGTGTAGTTGGAAAAAAATAGTAATCCCAAGATCCAGTAAAAAGAAATTGCGAGATTCTTTATTAATGACTGGAGGCTTTGTCATGGCAATTGGATTAACTTTTCAAATATTTTTGTATTTACTGGACAAGTACGGCGACTAATTTGATTTGAGATTTGGATTTTTATCTTTCACTAAAATTTTGAAATTCAATCTAAATTATCTGTAATCTCCACCTAGATCGCTAAGTAAATATTCGTAAGTAGGTAATTCAAAGAAAAGTTAACACCTTTATTTGCTCAAACCACTAAAAACCATAACGCGGCTTGACCCTGCGACCTTTTTTATTATCAGTTTACTTATGCTTACATACTTAACCTAATATTTCCGCCTAATATTTGATATAGAAGAACTTGATATAGAAGAACATAAACAATCTTGATAAGTTACCGTAATCTAATTACTGAAAGCACCAACTAAGCGTTAAACTAGCTAAAAAAACTAATTAATTAACGTGCCTTCCCATCTTTCCTGTCCTAATACCACCTGCAATATTGTCCGACCTTCCTGTGGGTTAATCTGCCGTTATGCTGACCTATTGCCTGTAAGCGATCGCACTCCCGTAATCACGCTCAATGAAGGTAATACCCCCTTAATTCCAGCATTATCAATATCAAAGCGGCTGGGACGAGACATTAATGTATTAGTCAAATATGAAGGGTTAAACCCCACAGGTAGCTTTAAAGATCGGGGTATGACCATGGCAATCTCCAAGGCAAAAGAGCATGGAGCCGAGGTTGTGATTTGTGCTAGTACTGGAAATACTTCAGCAGCAGCAGCAGCCTATGCTAAACGGGCAGGCATGAAAGCCTTTGTTCTAATTCCAGATGGCAAAATCGCCATGGGTAAATTAGCACAGGCTTTAATTTATGGTGCCGAGGTAATTGCGATTCAGGGCAACTTTGATCAGGCGATGCAATTAGTAAGGGAAATGGGTGAGAAATATCCTGTAACTTTGGTTAACTCCATTAATCCCTATCGGTTACAGGGGCAAAAGACAGCCGCCTTTGAGGTGGTGGAAGCATTGGGTGATGCGCCAGATTGGTTATGTATTCCTGTGGGAAATGCAGGTAATATTACTGCCTATTGGATGGGATTTAATCAATATAAAAACTTAGGTAAATCCCACAAACTTCCGAAAATGATGGGGTTCCAAGCCGCAGGAGCAGCCCCTTTAGTCGTTGGTAAAATATTTGAGAATCCTGAAACGATCGCTAGTGCTATTCGCATCGGAAATCCTGCTAATTGGCAAGCGGCGATCGGTGTCAAACAGGAAAGTAACGGTGAGTTTAATAGTGTTACTGATGAAGAAATTTTAGATGCATATAGAATTTTAGCGGGAGAAGAAGGAATTTTCTGTGAACCTGCTAGTGCAGCTTCGGTTGCAGGCTTATTAAAAGTCCACGATCAAGTTCCTGATGGGTCTACAGTGGTTTGTGTTTTAACAGGGAATGGGCTAAAGGATACTAGCACAGCGATCGCCCAGTCTCCAGAACAACACTTACACAAAGAGGTTGCGGCTGAATTAGGAAGCATTGCTAAAATTATGGGTTACTAAGCGGCTTTGCACTTACATGAGTGCTACAGGAACTTTTATTTCTGCATAGCTTTTATTTCTGCCTAAAAGTTAAAACAACCTACCCTAAAATAGTGGAGGGTCATGCTAATAAATTTGATCTCTAATATAAAACCAAACAAACAAAATAATGAGGGGAAGTAATATGCCAGATGACTCTTCTAACAGCCCTGAAACTAATCCATTTCAGGTTAACCATACTGAATTAGAATACTTGTCTTTGGTTGACGACTTGGTTGAGGATATTGACGATCAATTCATTACGGGCATAAATGATCGAAAGACCGCTCAAAAAATAGAGCCTCAAGGATTTCCCACTGTTATTAAGCCCGTAATTGTCCTTCCCCAAAGATTCATGCTCTGGGCGATCGCCTGTGCCACCATTCCCACTTGTATAGTTGCGGGATTTGCCTATCAAGTTAACCTCAGTGCCAATCAAGAGCGTGCCATCCGAGTTCAAGAGAGTCGAGCAGTGTTTGTTGCCGATCGCATTAATAGGATTGTATTAGCTCATTATCAAGACTCTAAAAATCTCAGTCTAAACTTAGCTCGCACCTCTGGACTCCAAGTAAATCGAACCCCAAGCAATCGCCAGAAACTATTAATTACAAGTCGCCTAAATAGCCTAAATACCTATTATGATAGATCTAAGATTTTTGATAGTGTGGCTATTTATAATCTGCGGGGAAATTTAATTGTCCAAACTACTCCCAAGCGATCGCCTCAAAATCTTGATCGAGATATTCTAAAAAAAGCAGTGAAATTTAACTCACCTTTAG
>JBBQHY010000198.1:0-5131 GCA_038324415.1 Pseudanabaenales cyanobacterium
AATATTTTTTTGGGTTGCCAATGGCTCTAAACTACTCCAGGCACTTTGGATCGTCATAGGTAAATCTACGGTTTCGAGGTTAAGTTTGAGGTTCAGTCCCATATCTACCTGCCCAAGATCGAGAATATCCTGCACCAAATCACTAAGGCGAATAGTCTGCTTGATCAAGCTTCCTAGCCACGATTTTAGGGATGGATCAACTCGCTCTAGCAAAGATTCAGCAATTAACCTAATGGAAGTTAGGGGAGTTTTGAGATCGTGAGCTACGTCTGCTGCCCAGCGATCGCGTTGTTGAGCTAAGGTAATTGCTTCTTGGCGATCTTCAATAAAAATCCCCACATGACCATAGCCTAGGGATAAGCCATAGCCTTTAATGGGAATGTCTGCTTTCTCTACAGGATGGAAAGGATCGTTAACAATGGGATGAAATATCCATTCCTTGTGCTGAGGTTTATTAGTACTGCGGGTTTGTTCAATTAATTGATCGATTTCAAAGGAACGAATAATTTGCAGTAACAGCTTTTTTTCTTTTGCTAGTTCAGGTTCTATTTCTATGCCCAAAAGCTGACGGGCTTGAACATTACAAAAAAATAGACGATTTTCTTCATCTACTTGTAAATAGCCCACAGGAGCCTGCTGCATGACCTGATGCCATGCCTTAATTTGGCGTTCTAGTTGGGCTTGATTGGTAGATTGTTTAGATTTTTTTAAATGGGGAAATTGCGATCGCCGAAAAAAATATCCCCCCAGACTACCAATTATTAGTCCTACAAAAATCCATTCCACGACCGTAATCCTCTCATTATTTTTTGCCCGTCAGCCAACCAAATGTAGAATTTAACCAATTAGAGCTTTGGGGCTGTGTTTTAACAACTACTCTTGGTTTTAGACTGACTACAGGTGGCTTTTTAATATCTCTAATCTCTGTAGGTTTAATATCTCTAGAATAGTTGGAACCAGCCGCTAATAGTTGCTGAATAGCACTGTCATCTTGGTCTGTGGCTTCCACTTCTATAGATTTATAGGGATTTGTCGTTAAAGATTTATGTTCGAAACTCTCTAAGGTATCGGCAAACTTAGCCCACAAATTAGTATCTGTAAGGCGATCGCTATTTTCCTTTTGAATTTTTAAAGATTGCTGATGAAAATCAATGGCATGGCTATATTCTCCGAGGGCATTATAGGCATTTCCTAAACCCGCTAGGGCGTTTGCTTGGGAACGGCGATCGCTAATTTCTATGGCAATTTCCAACCACTGCCGATAAAATTCTACAGCCCGAGCATATTGCCCCAAGGCGTTATGACTATTGCCTAGACCGCCTAGGGCATTTCCCTGTTGCGACCTGTCGCCGATTTCCATGGAAATTTCTAACCATTGCTGATAAAAGTTGATGGCTTGGGCATATTTACCTAGGGCATAGTGGGCATTACCTAAATCGCCTAGGATATTTGCTTCACCTTGACGATTACCAATTTTTTGAATGATTTCTAGACAAGTTAGATATTTCTCAGCAGCTTGAGCATATTGCCCCAAGGAATAATAGGCTTTGCCCAAATTACCAAAGGTTTTAGCTTGAATTATTGGATCGTTAATCTTTTGGGAAATTTCTAAAGATCTCTCATGGAATTCGATCGCTTCGGTATATTGCCCCAACACAAAAAAGGCAGAACCTAAACCGCTTAATGAACTGGATTCAGAACGGCGATCGCTTATGGTACGGGCAGTTTCCAAACATTGTTGATAGGACTGAATTGCTTGGGGATATTGACCTAGAGCAAAAAAAGCATTGCCTAAATTTCCTAAGGAGTTGGCTTCCCCTTGCCGATCGCCCATTTTGCGTTTAACCTCAATCCATTGCTGATGAAACTCGATTGCCTGAGCGTATTTGGTATTAACTACAGCGAGGTTACTGCTTCTATTGCGGTTCAAAGTTGATAGGGTGGCAGAGCGATCGCCCATTGCCTTCTTTAAATCAATCCATTCTTGATAAAATTGCAAAGCTTGAGCATAGAAACCCATCCGATCTAAAACCTGCCCCAGACTAGATAAGCAATGTGCCTGCTGTCCTAGATCATTCACTTCCTTAGCAATTGCCAAAGACTGTTTATATGATTCCATTGCTTCTTGGTACTGTCCAAGGGCATTATAGACATTACCCAGATTACCGACGGCGATCGCTTTTTGGTCGGGTATATCTTTGCTAAGTTCCCAAGCCTGTTCATAAAACTGAATTGCTTTTACCAGTTTGCCTAAGGAGTTTTGGACATTTCCTAAACCAATGATGGATTTAACCTGTAAAGTGCGATCGCTCTTTTGCAAGGATAGCTTTAACGCCTTTTCATAAAAACCTACTGCCTCTTTGTACTGTCCTAGGGAGTTATGGGCAGTTGCTAGATGAATTAAGCATTCGGGATGATTTTCATGATTAGGCACCTGTTGATAATAACTAATTGCTTCTTTGAATTGCCCTAGGCGATCGCTAGAAATTCCCAAACCAATTAAACAAGATGCCTGAGGATGCTCAATGCCAAGTTCGATCCCCAAGTCTAGGCAATCTTGATAGGTAGCTTTTGCTTCGGGATATTCCCCTAGGATTTGATAGATCTGTGCCAGATTTTCCAAAGAATCGGCTCTTAAATCTTGATTAGCTCCATAATTGCCCAGTACTAAGCTCAAATGCATTCGATACAGTTCGATCGCCTTAGGATATTGCTTAATCGCTTTACAGGCATGGGCAAGCATCGGTAATCCCTCAATCTGGGACTCAATATTATTTAGCTCCCGTGCCAAATTTAGCTGGCGCTCGAAGTATTCCAGTGCTTGGGTAAATTCACGACGGCTAAAGTAAAGGTTGCCCAGTCCCAAAAGGTTATGAAGTTCTAGGGAGCGATCGCCCGATCTAACTGCAATTTCTAAGGATTCCTGATAGTAGGACAGAATCGGTTGGTAATGATTTGGCGATTGATTGGGAGCTTGAGCAAATAAAGCTATAGCTAATTTATATAAACATTGGGCTTTTATCCTGCGTTCTAGGACATCATTTCTTTTAACTAAAATATCTAGCCACTCTTGATATAAAGGAATAGCCAGAACATAGTTACCAAGTGCACTATAGGCATTTCCCAAGCCCATCAAAACTGCACCAAACTCCGATCGCCCAGATTGAATATTGCGCCAAGCAGTAAGTAGAGGTTGAAATAAACTAATCCGCAGAAAATGTTTACCCTGCAACTCTAAATATCGATCTACACATTGATCGGTTTCATCATGAATAATGTAAAAAGCTCGATAATGCTCACCAATGGCACAGCAGTGATCAAATATTGCTAGATACGGGGCTATATTGCGATCGCATTCCCATTCAAAATAGGGCTTTGTTTTTGTCCATAGGTACTTAATAATTTGCTCGTGATAGGACTTGGCATCAGGGATTTGCATTAATTCCCTAATTTGCGGCTCACAATAAAAATAATCCTGCCCAAAGTCTCTAATTAAGCCGAGTTGTTCTAATTTATGCAGATCACCTAAATCAATCTCAGAGTTAGAATCAGAGTTAATACCTTGCATATCCTCAAGGTTAAAGGGTTGAGTATAAAGACTGGCAACGGTTAGCAAATTTCGTAACTTAGGTAATAATCGCTTAAAGCTGCGATCAAAAACATTTTGAGCAGTAAATTCTCCATTTCGATTAGGCTGATTCAAGTCAAATATTTTGCCGTATCTAACTAGGTTGCGAATCTGGGGAATTTGTTCCTCCGCCTTAAGTAGATTTGCCGCCAAAATTAGAGATAGGGGTTGCCCTCTAAGTAGTTGCCCAAAACTTTCTAAATCTTGTCGATCGCCGATAATTCCCATCTCAGTTAAGAGGTCGGCTGACTCAGTAAAACTCAGGGCTTCAGATAGTTCTAGTTCGGGTATAAATCCTAAGGATTCTCGGCTGGTAACTATAATTTTGCTAGAAACTTGAGTAGATATCTCTGGGTTTAACGATAAAGATTTAGACCAAACGTGCAAAAATTCTAACCAAAACTCCTGCCGTTGCTTACTTTGATCGACTTGATTGACTACGACTAAACAGGAATGGGAAAGGAATAACTTAACTAAGGTTTGGATCAGTAGCCCTTCAGGAATATATTTATTTTTATCAGATTCAGAATGGAGGTGAGCGATCGCCCATTGGGCAAAATCTGAAAAACCAGAGACGTGAGCATCTACCCAAAACTTGGTGGGATTGTCATAATCTTGAAATAATTTTGCCGCAAGTCCGAACTTAGAAATTTTGCCTGTAACTGTAACTAAGGCATTATTTAGTAAGGCTAAATTTAGGGTTTTTAGTTCTTGATCTCGAAAATAAGAGATCTGGGGAGGATTGATAAAATTGGGTAAAAATCCCTCTAAGTCATCTTCTTGACTTTCTACAACTAGGCGATCGGACAGATCAAATTCATCAGATAATTCTTCCCAATATTCAGAATCTTGCTCTTTAAAGTAATTAGGCTCCAAATCTTGATTATCCTGTATATCTTGATTAGGGTTAGTTAACGCTTCAAAATTTTCGGTAAAATCTTCCTGCTTTTGTACTTGTTCTCTAACATTTCCCATACAAAATTCCTAGCTTGTGCCTCAAGATTAACAGAACTATTTAAAATCTGAATGAAATCTGGATCTAATGTCACAATCATACATCTGACTAATGATCAGAGCTGATTATTTAAGAATTTTCCAAAAGATTTTTAAGCCTAACTGGATCGCCTTGATCAATTACTCGCCCTTGACTAAGCAAAAATGCACCATCGGCATAATCTAATTCATCCAAGCGATGGGTTACCCATAATGCCGTTAGGGATCGCTCTTTAACTAAATTTTTAACCTCTGCCACCAAGCCGCCTTGACTTTCTCGATCCAAGAGGGCTGTTGGTTCATCTAAAAGTAAAACTTGAGACCTACGAGCGATCGCCCCCGCAATTGCTACCCTTTGTTTTTGTCCCCCACTCAAAGCATAAATAGGACGACGTTGATAATCCTGTAAGCTCACAGCCGTCAGAGCTTCTTCTACTCGCTGTTGGGTTTCAGCATAGGAAAGATTCTCTACTACTAACCCAAAGGCAACGTCTGCCCCGACCGTAGGCA
>JBBQHY010000199.1:0-5118 GCA_038324415.1 Pseudanabaenales cyanobacterium
TTTAGAAGGAAAACTTAGAGTTTAAATTTCTTATCTGCTATCTATTCTGATACAATCTCAAGCTTAGAAAGGCAACTTTATAAAAACAAAAAGGAGTGAACTAAGTGAAAATTCTAGTAGGATTAGGAATAGTTGGTAGTCTCTTAACATTATCGGTGCCGCATGTCCAAGCCCAGCCTGCATACGGGAGTTATATCGGTGGTGGTCTCAGTTTTGGCGTGAGCGAAGGCAATGTTAGCGCTGGTGAAGGTAAAAATACTTCGATTCTTGCCGCCATTAGGTATAAATTTTTAGAGATCCCGATTTCTCTTAGAACTCAAGTTTTATTTGGCAGTAGCACTGCTTTTGTCCCGACAGTTTCCTACGACTATCCCTTGAATTTTGATACTGATATTTATATTGGAGCAGGAGTATCATTAACGAATAGTGCCTCTAATACTCCAGTAGGCAATAAAACAGCATTCGTACTTCAACCTGGAGTTGACTATACAATCCCCAATAGTAATCTAGTTGTTTTTGGCAATGTTATATTTGCGTTCGATGGTTATCGGAATGGTAGTGGTACCGCAACAGCCCTACAAACAGGCGTAGGATTTCGCTTTTAGTGCCATAATCTTCAGTGCCATAGCCTTTAACAATAACAAGCCAGTAATAATTTATGGACGATCAACAGAAGATTCAGCAGTTAGTAGGTAATCTGGGTAAGGCGATCGTAGGCAAAGATGAAGCAATTCAACTTACCTTGGTTGCCCTACTTGCCAGTGGTCATGCGCTATTAGAAGATGTGCCAGGGGTAGGAAAAACCTTATTAGCAAAATCCTTGGCGGCTTCGATCGCAGGATCTTTTCAAAGAATTCAATGCACTCCAGATCTGCTTCCAAGCGATATTACAGGTACAAATATCTGGAATCCGCAGTCAGGGCAGTTTCAGTTTTTACCTGGTCCAGTCTTTGCCAATATTCTGTTAGCTGATGAAATTAATCGGGCAACTCCTCGGGCGCAGTCGGCTTTACTGGAAGTGATGGAAGAGGCACAGGTGACTATAGATGGCGTTTCTCGGACTGTACCTTCGCCGTTTTTTGTGATCGCTACCCAAAACCCCATTGAATATCAAGGCACATTTCCCTTGCCAGAGGCACAATTGGATCGCTTTGCCCTCGCTTTTAGTCTGGGCTACCCTAGTCGGGAAGAAGAGGTCGAAGTTTTATTAAAGATGCAGTCAGGGGCGATCGGCAGCAATAAGCTCGAACCCTGTATTACCCCTGAAGAAATTTTAGCCTTGCGCCAAAAATGTCGGCAGATCAAGATAAACCGCAACACCAGTCAGTACATTGTGGATTTAGTAAGATCGACCCGTGAAGATGGAGAAATTACTCTAGGAGCTAGTCCTAGAGGTACGGTAGCATTGCAAAGAACTGCCCAGAGTTTAGCATTTTTACGAATTAACCTCGATCCTACCCGACAGTCTGATTATGTCACACCTGATGATGTTAAGTTTTTGGCTCCTTATGTTTTAGGGCATCGGATTATTCCTGCGGGCAGGCGATCGCCTAAGCTAATTATCCAAAGGCTTTTAGATACAGTGCCAATGCCTTAGTTTAATTGAAAACTTAAAAATTAAGGAGCTAAGTAAACTGAATATAAAAAGGGTTGCACGAATTCCCACTTTGGGTTTCTAAAACTTTTACTATAAAAAGTGTTTACTTTTCTTTAGCTTAACTACTTACATCCTAATAAGTCGCTCCGTTTTCATTTGATCGCTTTCCCTAGCGAGAAGTTAGCAACAAGCGATCGCCATATAAAGCGATATAAAATAGATACAAAACAAACAGAAATAAGTCAATGTCAACTCAAGACTCTATTTTAGAAATGTTAGGAAAACTTAACGATAAGTTTGATACTCTGTCAGCAAGGCAGGAAAACTTCGATCACAAGTTAGACTCATTTGATCACAGTTTAAACACTATATCTGAAAAAAATAAGGCTATCTCAGCCGAGAATAAGCAGTTCAATGCTAAGTTCGACAACTATCAAAAAGCGACACAGTGGGTTGTACAGCTTGCATTTAGCCTAATTGCCTCTGCTACGATTACCGTAATTATTACTTCAGTTCTTAGAAAGTAGGCGATTATTTTCCCTAGCGAGTATGAATCATCAACTGATCGCCTAAGCTAATTATCCAAAGGCTTTTAGATACAGTGCCAATGCCTTAGTTTCCTATTGTCTTAATTTCCTATAGTAAGTTCGCTAAAATCTGATCGTCCACAGAAAAATCAATTTCAGCCTTGTGTCGATCGCTGGGTAGATAATCCAGTTGAAAAGAAGTCTCTAGCCCTCCAACTAGATCAAATTCTGGTTCCCAATCCAGATCGGTCATTGCCTTACTCACATCAGTAAAGAAATGTTGACCACGCATGGGGAATGCCTTCTTTTTACCAAAATCGAAATCTTTAAGATTGTAATAGACTATTTTGATTTGATCTGGAGATTTACCAGCGGCGATCGCACAGGCATGAGCTAAACCTGTAAATGTGATGTAGCGCATATCAGAAATATTATAGATTTCACCCAAAGTGGCTGATTTATCTAAAACTGCTGACATAGCTGACACGAGGTCTTCAACATGACCTAACTGGGTAATAAATTTGCCATTGCCGGGAATGGGAATCGGGCGATCGCGGACAATCCGATCAAAGAACCAAGCTTCCAGATCGTTATAGTTTTTAGGCCCATAAATATATGTAGGACGAATGGAAGTAAAAGCAAAGCCAATTTCATCGTAAGCCTGTTTTAAATATGATTCAGTGTGCAGTTTGCCCTTGTGCCGACTGTTGGGGTCAACGGCATCACCTTCAAAATAGGGGAGAATCTCCGAATCTAAATATACCCCCGCCGAACTCATATAGACAAAATGCCGAATCCGATCCCGAAATAAATCCACTAGAGGTCTGGTATCCGTGAGCTCCCGCCCATTATTATCAAAAATGGCATCAAACTGTTCGTAGAGTAATTTTTCTTTAATTTGTTTTGGATCGGTGCGATCGCCCAAAATTACCCTTACGCCATCAAAGGGGGCAGGATTATTGCCACGATTAAATAAAACTACCTCATGCCCTTGGGCTAA
The DNA here is from genome assembly GCA_038324415.1 of Pseudanabaenales cyanobacterium. GTDB lineage: Bacteria > Cyanobacteriota > Cyanobacteriia > Pseudanabaenales > Pseudanabaenaceae > PCC-7502. The sequence continues at coordinate 3,125 of JBBQHY010000199.1, forward strand.
GAGCGTTCTAGTTAAAGCCACACCCAAAAATCGGGTTCCCCCCATGATCAATATTTTCATAAGTTCTTGATTTTCTTAATTTTTTTGATTTATAGGAATTGTTAATAGAAATTTTACAACTTTTCCTATACGCAAATAGACAGATGTTTGATAAATCTAGTGTTTTCATGGCTTGGGCTTTAGTTTAGGAGCTACACCATCCACCACAGGAAAGTTAGGATTAATTAAATCTATGTGGGTAAAGTTAAGATTGGCAGCGCTTTGGGGGAGAGAACGGAGTCGATCTAACATTTGGATTTGCTTTTCCATTTTGGCATAGGTATAGACCCCACAGTAAACCAACCCTAAGTCTGTAGTGAGGATTAAGTTATTAGGAGAGCGAAAGTCGAGTTTAGAAATTTTGACAGGACTCTGACTAATTTGGCTAAAGAGTTTCTTCCAACCCTGTAAAATGGATGGACTGGTACCAAGTACGACAAGCTGAGGCTTTTTAAGATTAGGTGGGTAACTTTTAGCAGAAATCCAAACGCCTTTAGAATCTATAAACCCCATCTCTCCATTTAAGATCGTAGTTGCCACAGGCTGGCGCTCTTGAACTATAACCGTGACCTTCAAAGGGAAAATTGAGCGCTTAACAACAACATTATAAACAGGAGCTTTTTTTTCGAGCTGGGAAGCGATCGCCTGAGGGCGCATTCTAAAAATGTACTGGGGGAAATCAATCTGGATTTTATCTTTGAGCTGTTTTGGTAAAAGTAAGCGAGTTCCTTGGATCTCAATTTGGCTAGCGCTTGTTAAATACCACATTGGTAAAGCCACAATCCATATTCCCACTGCTAGTAGTCCAGAAGAGACTAAAAACCGCCAGCCCATCTTTAAAGCAGGAGATTTATCTTTAAAGAAATCTTGACGCAGTTCTTGCTTACGCTGCCGCCGCCGTTCCGCAAACCCTGAATCCTCTTGGGGATATTGATTACCCATAATATCTAACCTAAATTAAGGAACCAAAAACCTCAAACCGATTAGATATCAGCAGATGGACTACTCCGAAACTGACGCTCTAGTTGGGCAACGATTTCTTCTCGATTTTTCAGCTCCCCAAAACTCTCAGAATTAGGAGATAAAACCTCCGTCCGTTTGATCCCGTTATCTTGCTTTAGATACCGTAATGCCTTGAGGAAAATCAGTGCTGATGCCAGAATGAGCAGAGCCGATATTAAGATGTAAACGACAGCAGCTGTAATCATATCTTGTACTGGATAAAGTTAATTTATAGCATCACTCCCATCTAATTTTCAAGGAATAGTCACTATTGATCGTATTATTTTTTTATGGGGTTAACTTTTAAGCTTCTTTTTACCGCACATTTCGATCAAATCTGCCATAGAATGAATCTACCGATTGATCAGAAATATACTACATCCTTCAATTCAAATTTGAAATGCAACATACTCTGATGATTTAAAGAATACCTCGTGAGCAGTTCGATAGTCAAGAGATTTCCTCGGTCTTTGATTTATCAAATGAACTGCTTAGTAACAAGTTGGCATTGAAGGCGATCGCACTTCCATATCCATCCATAACTAAATCCTACATGTAGCTAATCCTTGAGCTTATGCAAAAACGAAGCGATCGCCGCTAGAAAAATTGAGCCTGCGATCGCAGAGGAGATCGGCATAAGTTTGATTGAATAGTATGAGTTTAGGTAACGATTTTTTTATCTTTCATAAATTAAATACTCCTTTGATTTATTTCATATTTCCTTGAGACCTTCTGCCTTTGCTTCTAAATTGATAAGTATGCTTAAGGGCATGACAGTTAGGGCAAAAAAATTCTAAATTATCTGGAGAGTTATTTAGAAAATTGCCATCAATATGATTTATCTCCAAAGGTATTTTATTAGTGAAAAGGTTTACTTCAGACCATTTACCTTCACTACATTGATATTTGGCTTCAGCTAATAGATAATTTCTAATGTGATAGGAAATTAAAGT